>JBNMNI010000001.1:0-25118 GCA_051275375.1 Maricaulis sp.
GTTCGATTCTGTCAGTGCGGAAGTGGCGGAAATCATTGCGTAGTTCACACCAGGCTGTCAGTAGCCAGATGCGGCCGAAACAGGTCAGGGCGAGCGGTCGGATGATGCGCGTCGTTGCCTCATCGCTGAGCGAATTATAGCGCACACGCAGCTTGCGGCGATTGGTGATCGCATTGCGCACCGGGCCGAAGGCGTCCGGGCGCACGGTATCATCGAGGAAGGCAGCAAACAGCGGCGCCGATTTCAGGCGTTCGCGATGCGTGTCGGGCAGGGAGTGCTCGATCTTCGACAGCGCCTCGGCAGCGGCGGAGGCGAGATCGCGATCGCCGGTCGCACGTACGAAACGCGCACCCAGGGCGAGGGCGTCGAGCTGTTCATAGCTGAAAGTGATCGGTGGCAGATCGAAGCCGGGCCGCAGCACATAGCCGACCCCGGCCTCGCCATCAATCGGGGCGCCGGAACCGATCAGATGCGCGATATCGCGATAGATGGTGCGCTCGGACACGTCGAATTTATTGCCCATTTCCTGGGCGGTCACGGCGCCGGGCGCCGCATGACGCAGAACCTGGATGATGCGGATTAAACGTTCGGCGCGACGCACTGACACCTCCTGACGCCATGAGGGCGTGACGGTAAATTGTCAGGGTTTGCCGAGACAGGCAAGCAAAGAGTTGCTTGAGAATCCCGGATCACGGCCCGCATCTGTCGTTTGACGTCAAGATGTCAGTGGACATGGGCCAGGATCAGGCATGTCGGGATGGTGGCAGCTCGCAGGATGGTCGCAATACTGAGACACATCCTGCCATATATTGTCAGTACGGGGTTGGCCATGCCTGGCGCCGGGCCGCTCCGCCGGCTTCATCGCCCCGGTCCCGGCAATGTCGCACGTGAAACATGCCGGCTAGAATTTGACGACATCCTGCATCGAATACAGCCCCGGCTCACGCCCCTCGCCGCCATGGCACATCCAGTGTGCCGCAGCGATGGCGCCGCGGGCGAAGACGCGGCGGTCATAGGCGCGGTGCGAGATCGTCAGCTCTTCAAGCTCGGCCAGGAAGCGCACGGCATGTTCGCCGACGACCGAGCCGCCGCGGCTGACGGCAAAGCCGATCCGGCCAGGCTTGCGCGGCCCGGTCGCGCCTTCGCGGCTCCAGATCGCGGCGCGATCAAGGTCGACGCCGCGCCGCCTGGCGGCTGCGCGGCCGAGCATCAGGGCCGTGCCCGAGGGGGCATCGGTCTTCAGCCGGTGATGAGTTTCGGAGATCTCGATATCCCAGTCCTGGGCCGGCAGGGCGGCTGCCTGTTCGACCAGGGCCTCGACGACGGCGATGCCGAGCGAGAAATTGCCGGCCATCAGGATCGGAACACGCTTTGAGGCCGTGGCCAGCCGTTCGAGCTGGTCGGGGCTGAAGCCGGTGACGCCGGTGACCAGGCAGCAATGATGCGGCAGCACGGCCATGCGTTCGGCCACCGAGACCGTCATGGCCGGCAGGCTGGCATCGATCACGATATCGCTCAGCGCAGCGGCATCCTCAAACGAGACCGAGGCGAGGCAGCCGACATCGGCGCGTCCCAGCATCTCGCCGATATCCTGGCCGACGAGCGACGATTCGGCGCGCACGATGGCGCCCACGAGTTCGAGATCGGGACTGTCGAGCACGGCGCCGCAGATCGCTTCCCCGAGCCGTCCGGTCGGTCCCAGGATGGTGATCTTGATTGGCGGCATTGGAGCAGACCTCCGAATGGGCGGTTAGCGGTGCAGGCAGGGCGAAGCTTAGGCCGTTCCGGGCGCAAGTGTCACCTGTCGTCAGCCACGGGAAAGCTAGGCGTTCGGGCGGCCGTCATCGGTGGTGACTTCATTCCAGAACTGTTTGACCTTGTGGAAGAAGCCGTCGCTGTCGGGATTGCAGCCTTCGCCGGAGAGGGAACAGAATTCCTTCAGGAGCTCCTTCTGGCGTTCGGACAGATTGCGCGGGGTCTCGACGAAGAGTTCCACCACCATATCGCCGCGCGGCCCGCCGCGCAGGCGCGGCATGCCCTTGCCGCGCAGGCGCATGCGGCGGCCGGTCTGGGCGCCGGCGGGGATTTTCAGCTCGGCCTTGCCGCCATCGATTGTCGGCACTTCGATCGTTGCGCCCAGAGCGGCGGAAACCATGGAAGCGGGCGTGCGGCAATAGAGATTGGGGCCGTCGCGCTCGAATAATTCATGCGGCTTGGCAGAGAGGAAGAGATAGAGATCGCCGCGCGGGCCGCCGCGGGCACCCGCTTCGCCTTCGCCGGCCAGGCGGATGCGCGTGCCGTCTTCGACGCCGGCCGGGATATTGACGGTCAGGGTGCGGTTCTTGCGCACGCGGCCGACGCCATCGCATTCCTGGCAGGGTGTCTTGACGTATTGGCCGCGGCCACCGCACTGGGGACAGGTCTGTTCCATTGTGAACAGGCCCTGGGAGCGGCGGATCCGGCCGGCACCGTGACAGGTCGGGCAGGATTCCAGATCGGTGCCGGGCTCATTGCCCTGGCCGTCGCAGCGTTCGCAATTCATCGCCGTGGGGACGGTGATGGTGGTTTCCTTGCCGTTGAAGGAATCTTCCAGGCTGACTTCGAGATCGAAGCGCAGATCATTGCCGCGCGCCGGGCCGGTATGGCCACCGCCGCGCCGGCCGCCGCCACGCCCGAAGGCATCGCCGAAGACCTGTTCGAAAATATCGGCAAATTCAGCTGAGCCGCCAGCGCCGAACGGGCCCTGGGCGCCATAGCCGCCATTGCCGCCCTGCTCGAAGGCCGCGTGGCCCATACGGTCATAGGCGGCGCGTTTATCGCCGTCGGAGAGGATGGCATAGGCCTCGCCGACTTCCTTGAATTTCGCCTCGGCGGCGTCATCGCCCGGATTGCGGTCCGGGTGAAACTCCATTGCCAGCTTGCGATAAGCGACCTTGAGGGTCTTTTCATCGGCAGTCCTGGCGACACCAAGGATTTCGTAGAAATCACGCTTGCTCATTACATTTCATCCGATTTCAGCACCAGCACCGCGTTTTGACGCATCTGCCTTGCCAATTCATAACCATTACGCAGGCACAGGCCCGCCGCCCCAACCGTGATCCCGGCTTCGTGCCGGGTCTCGAGCAGGATCATACGGGGCCATATGGTTCGGGGCGCATCCCCGAAAAAGGCCCCGAGGACAATTTCCTCAAAGCCTTCAATATCCATCTTCATGATGTCGACATGGTCGACACCGGCTTCATGCAGGGCCGCGCGCAGCGGGCGCAGACGAATCCTGCTGCCCTCTCCGCCGGCCTCGATATGGACTTCGCCGCGATTGCTGTCGGACTGGACCAGCACGGCCTCGCCCTCTTCGGCGCCCAGTGCATAGGGCAGCACGATCACCTTTTCGGCGCCCGAGGCGGCGAGATTGAATTCCAGACGGCGTCGGTTTTCCGAATCCGGCTCGATCGAGACCGCCGTGATCGGTCGGCCGAGGCTGGCCGCGTCGGCAATGGCTGACAGGGTGTAGAAGCCGGCATTGGCACCGGCATCGACGAAGACGAAATTCTCGCCGGCCGGCTTGGCGGCCATGGCGGCACGGATGGCGGCGCGTTCGGCGCTGTCCCAGGTTTTCGAGCCGGCGAAGACGCGTTTCTCGCAGCGATTATCGCGCATGTGCAGGCGCGCGAACTGGCCGGGGAAGACCTCGACATCGGCAATCTCGCGCCCGCCCGACATCAGCAGGCGGCGTACAACGGATTCAGCGCCGCGGCGCAGCCCGTCTGTCGGCAGGCTCATGGCGAGCCGGCGCAACCATTCCTCGCGGGCTGTCAGGGCAAAGGCACCAAAGGGTGCCGTCATCGGGTCGGGGTTCGACATGGTCACGCTCTCAAGGCCAAGCCGGGACGGCCGCTGCCCACAAGGCAGGACCGTCCCGGAGATTGATGGACCTTAAGCGTCTTTCTTGGCGTCGTCGTCAACCTCGGAGAATTCGGCATCGACGACATCGTCATCGGCCTTCTCTTCGGTATCGCCGTCCGAGCTATCGGACTGCTGGGCCGAATAGATGGCCTCGCCAAGCTTCATCGAGGCCTGGACCAGCGCCTGGGTCTTCTGCTGGATGGCTTCGACATCGGAGCCGTCCTTGACCTCTTTCAGCTCGGCAAGGGCGGTCTCGATCAGCTGTTTGTCAGCTGTCGGGACCTTGTCGCCAAACTCTTCAAGCTGTTTCTCGGTCTGGTGCACCATGGATTCGGCGCCATTCTTGGCTTCGACCAGGGCACGGGCGGCCTTGTCGCTTTCGGCATTGGCCTCGGCGTCCTTGACCATCTGCTCGATATCGGCGTCGGTGAGACCACCGGAGGCCTGGATGCGGATCTGCTGCTCCTTGCCGGTCGCCTTGTCCTTGGCCGAAACATTGACAATGCCGTTGGCGTCGATGTCGAAAGTGACCTCGACCTGCGGCATGCCGCGCGGTGCCGGTGGCAGGCCGACCAGGTCGAACTGACCGAGCAGCTTGTTGTCGGCAGCCATTTCACGCTCGCCCTGCGAGACGCGGATGGTGACGGCGGTCTGGTTGTCATCGGCGGTCGAGAAGACCTGGGACTTCTTGGTCGGGATGGTCGTATTGCGTTCGATCAGGCGGGTGAAGACACCGCCCAGCGTCTCGATACCCAGCGAAAGCGGGGTGACGTCGAGCAGCAGCACGTCTTTGACATCGCCCTGCAGCACGCCGGCCTGGATGGCGGCGCCCATGGCAACGACTTCGTCCGGATTGACGCCCTTGTGAGGCTCCTTGCCGAAGAAGCCTTTGACGACCTCTTGCACTTTCGGCATGCGGGTCATGCCGCCAACCAGCACGACATCATCGATATCGGCCGCGGTCAGGCCGGCATCCTTGAGCGCCTTCTTGCAGGGCTCCAGGGTGCGCTTGACCAGGTCTTCGACCAGGGCTTCGAGCTTGGCGCGCGAGAGCTTGATATTCAGGTGTTTCGGACCGGAGGCATCAGCGGTGATGAAGGGGAGATTGACTTCATAGCTGGTGGCCGAAGACAGTTCCTTCTTCGCCTTTTCAGCTTCTTCCTTCAGACGCTGCAGGGCCAGCTTGTCCTTGCGCAGATCGATGGCGTGTTCTTTTTTGAACTCGTCGGCGAGATACTGGACAATGCGCATGTCGAAGTCTTCGCCGCCGAGGAATGTATCCCCGTTGGTGGCCTTCACTTCAAACACGCCATCGCCGATCTCGAGCACCGAGACGTCGAACGTGCCGCCGCCGAGGTCGAACACGGCGATGGTCTTGCCTTCATTCTTGTCGAGGCCGTAGGCCAGCGCCGCCGCGGTCGGCTCATTGATGATGCGCAGGACTTCAAGCCCGGCAATCTTGCCCGCATCCTTGGTCGCCTGACGCTGGGCGTCGTCGAAATAGGCCGGCACGGTGATGACGGCCTGGTCGACCTTTTCGCCGAGATGCGCTTCGGCGGTCTCTTTCATCTTTTGCAGGATGAAGGCCGAGATTTCCGACGGCGAATATTTCTTGTCGCGGCCCTGGACCCAGGCGGCGTTGTTTTCCGACGGGACGATCTTGTAGGGCACCATGTCGATGTCCTTCTTCACCGTCGGATCGCCCATATTGCGCCCGATCAGGCGCTTGATGGCGAAGAAGGTGAAGTCCGGATTGGTGACAGCCTGGCGACGGGCCGGCTGGCCGATCAGGCGTTCGCCGTCAGCGGTAAACGCGACAACGGACGGGGTGGTGCGGGCGCCCTCGGAATTTTCAATGACCTTTGCCGTGCCGCCGTCCATGACGGAAACGCAGGAATTGGTGGTTCCGAGGTCGATGCCGATGACCTTGCTCATAGGTATATTCTCCGTTTTTTTATAGCGGGACCGCCACGCGAATACGGACCTTGAAAACAAGCATCCGTGACCCGGGTTGACTGCCCCCTTTCGGGATCGTCGTTGATGTTCCGGTGAAGCCCCCACCGGACGTGGTTCAGGTTCAGCGGGAATAACCCCGCTCTTGGTAGGCGATTTAGGGAGCGGCGGCGCCAAGTGCAAGTGCGGCTTCAGGATCAGTGCAGGCTTTGGCGGATTCCGTACAGACGCCGGCAGACCTTCTTTGCGGCCGCCGCCGCCGGGACATCAGGCGTCGGTTCGAGCCTCCAGCCATTGATCCACCACGCGCCTGATCGCCGATTGCAGGGCGCCGGAGCTGATTGCGGGCAGGTCGGCCCGGTGGCCGCCATCGTCGACCGCTATGGTACGGGTGCCTTCGTGGACTGAAAGGCGTTCGGCATGCATCGCATCGACCTTCTCGTGACAGCCATAGATGACCGTGGTGTCCGGCGCCGGGCCGCCGGGCCGGTAGAAGCTGGACAGATCCGAAAACGGGATGACGCCGCGTGAATTGCGCAGGGGAATCCGGCTGAGCAGATGCGCGCCGACGGAAAACGCCCTGCGATCGATCCGCCGTTCCGCCGGTGACAGCACATTGGGATCGCCGCAGCTCGGCGGCGAGACGACGATCACGGCGCTGACCGGCGTGTGAACCCCGTAGAGCAGGGCGCCAAAGCCGGAGGCGCTGAAGCCGATATAGAGCCGGTTGACCGGGCCGAGCAGGTCGAGCAGGCGTTTCAGCTTCTCGGCCGCCTTCGGGACATCCCTGCCAAGGCCGGTAATGCCACGCTGGAACATCAGCTTTTGCTCGTCGCTGAGGAAGACCTGGTTGACGGGCAGCCCGTCGATCAGGGCCGCAAACAGCGAGGAGCGCCCGGCGCCATTGAACAGGACAACCGTGCCGATGGCACCGGGGACTTTTCGCACGATCGGGCCACCCTCCCAGGAAGTCAGGTCCAGGGGCGGACATTCGGGCCGGGGCGGGGCGTTCTCGCAGATATAGGCAAGCGCGCCATGATAACCCTCGATCAGTGGCAGGTATTTCATCTCGCGCGGTTTGTCGGATTGCCTGCACGCCTCAAGCAGGCCCTTGCAGGCTTCGAAGGCCTGGGCGAACTCCCCCGCCGCGATGAGATTGTTCATCGCTTTCAGGCGCTGCGAGAAATTGGCGCGCGAGCTGGCCAGAACCTTCAGGGCGAATTCAGGCGTTGCCGATTGCAGCAGATCGGATTCCGGTCTCGGGGTCGGATGGTTTTCGATCAGCATCCGTTCAGCGAGAGCCAGCTTCTCAAGCATTTCCGGATGGTCGGGCTCTCGCTTGAGCCCGGCCTTCGCCCATTTTTTGCACTGTTTCCAGTCGCGGTCATAGACCGCCTTGTTGAGCATCAGGCGCACGGCCCGCAAATCCAGGGGAAATTTCTTGATCCGTCGCAGGATATGGCGCTCGACGTCTGCGGACAGCTCGGCATCACCGAGCCGCGGCGAGACTCGGCGCAAAAGCAGTTTCAGGACTAAAAAATCCCCTGCGCTCGCATTGAGCCAGGCTTTTGCATCCGCTACGGCCTGGCTGCGATCATGTTGCGCCAGCTCGATCAATTGGCCGGCAGTGTTCTTGGCTTCCTGACGCGATGTTACTGAACGCTCTTCGATAATCGCCCCCGATGCAATTTCCCCGACGATCTCTTGCCGCCTCAACGAGCGCCATGTCTAAATAAATTCTCGCGGTGAGGCAATCGTGCTCGGAGGGAGCCGGCTCTGCCTGCGAGGGCTGGCCAGGCTCCGGCGGACAAGTCATTCTCCCGGCCATGAGCCAGGCGTTTTCACTGCCTGACGGCTTTCGCTATTTGCCGCAGGCGCTCGACCGAAACACCCAGAATTCCTTGATCGCGGCGGTTGTCGCCGCGCAGGAATCTGCGCCCTTCTGGCGGCCCGCCATGCCGCGAACCGGCCAGCCGCTCTCGGTAATGATGACGAATTTCGGTCCGCTCGGATGGGTGACGGACAAGGCCAGGGGTTATCGATACGAGCCGCGCCACCCGTCCAGCGGCCAGGCCTGGCCGCAAATGCCGGCGGTTCTGCTGCAGCTGTGGCAGGATTATGCCGACTATCCGCAACCGCCCGAAGCCTGTCTGGTCAACTGGTATGCGCCTGAGAGCCGGATGGGCATGCATATCGACAGGGATGAGGCAGCCACGGACGCCGCCGTGATCTCGGTCTCGCTGGGGGACAAGGCGCGTTTTCGCATTGGCGGCCCACAGCGCGGCGGCAAGACCGGATCGCTGATCGTCTCCTCCGGCGATATCGTCGTGCTCGGCGGTGATGCCCGGCGCTGTTATCACGGCGTCGACCGGATCTATCCGGGCACCTCGACCTTGCTGACGCCAGAGCATTTCCCCGGCGGCGGGCGGATCAATCTGACGCTCAGGCGCGTGACTCTCCCATAAGTGGCGCCGGAAATATTTTCGCGCCGCGTCAATTTGCGCCCTTATTTGCACACGCCCTTGGTCTCATGATGCCAGTGGTTGGCCTTGGCGGCTTGTCCGCCGGGAATCCAGGCTTGAATTCATCATAGCGACCGGATGCGGTGCGGCTTTGCACCCCGGTCGAATTGGGAGGCAGATACCATGTTCAGAAAAATTCTCATCGTTGGTTTGGCGACACTCGGCCTGGCCGCTTGCGGCGCGACCACCCAGGGCGCGGCGACCGGCGGTTTGATCGGCGCTGCAGCCGGCGCGATCATCGGCAATAATACCGGCTCGGGCGATGCCCGGACCGGCGCCATCATCGGCGGTGCCGTTGGCGCTGCTGCCGGCGGTTATGCCGGCTGCCGCAGCGAAGGCGGCTGTCAGTGGGATTCGAGCAATACCCACCAATCGCGCCTCTATACCGACCAGCGCACGGGCGGCCAGTATTATCTCGACGACCGGGATGGCTGTTCCTACTGGCGCAATGGCGAGCGCCGCGGCTGCTAGAGCCCGACGCCCACTTTAAATTCGATGCGTCCAACACGGCCGGGAGCAATCCCGGCCGTGTTTGCATTTGGCGAACCGGTTGTGGATCCGGCGCCACGGTTCAGAGGTCCGGCGTGCTTTCCGTGGCGGGCTCATCAATCACCGGCTTTGCTTCCACGGCGGCCGTTTCGACAATCTCGAAGCGCGATGAGCCTGGGCAACCGGGGCCGACAATGCGGATGCCGGGCTGGAAGGTTACATGAGCGACCGTGTCGGCCAGATGGATCGGCGTCTGCGGGCTGATGCCCGGGGCCTGGGCAAGGGTCTGGCGCACATGCTCGACCCAGGCTGTCTCGGCATTGGCCTCGTTGGGAATCCGCGCCAGGAAAGCGCCGAGTTGGGACAGGATGGCGGCTTCGCCGGCGACGAGCTCGATCGCAATCGTGCCGCGGGCGAAGCAACGGGTCATTGTTCCATTGCCGGTATAGGAGCGCGTGCCCGCCACGACATAGACGCCGGGGTCGAGCAGCTCGACATAGACCGGGCGCCCCGTGCCCGGCGAATCAAGCTGGTTCAGGTGCCCAGCCATCAATTGGGCCGGCATGCGCACGAACTCGCCGCTGTCGAGATCGGCGGGAGCGAGGATCAGCGTGACCTGGCTGCGAGCGATTGAATCGTCAAACACCAGGAGTGCCTTTTCCGAATCCGGCGTGTAGCTGAATTCAGGTGGCAGGCTTGAGGCGCATCCAGCCACAAGCAGAGCGGCTCCGGCCGCCACGGAACGCATCAGACTCATATTTCCCCCCAATATCGAATCGTGGGCGCTGATGGTTTTGCTGCCCATGGTTGCATGCAAGCATGGTTTTGCCGGCTGTGCAATCTCAGGCAGACCCTGTCCGTGCCGCCTCCCGCTGACCGGCCGGAGCCGGGAGCGAGCGCATCCCTGCCTCAGGACTGGACCGGAAATGCCCGGCCATCACCCTCGTCAGGCGGCAGATAATCGATTGCGGTCATCGGGATCGAGCGGCCATTGGCCTGCACCAGCCGGACATGCTTGCGCCGCAAGCCTCGCGGCTCGGCGACGCCGCAGGAATGGGCGATCATCTCGACATGCTCGCGCACGGTATTGGCGTAATGCGCCACCTTGTCGGATTTTTCGGTGACCACGAGACCGCGCTGCAGGCGTTTGTCATGGGTGGTGACGCCGGTCGGGCAGGTGTTCTGGTGGCATTTCATCGCCTGGATACAGCCGAGGGAGAACATGAAGCCGCGACCGCACTGGATGAAATCGGCCCCGGACGCCAGGGCCCAGGCGACGGCGCCCGGGGTCAGCAGCTTGCCTGAGGCAATAATCCGCATCCGGCCGCGCAGGCCGTGCTGGTCGAGAATCGTCACGGCGATCGGCAGGCTTTCGCGGATCGGCAGGCCGACATTGTCCATCAGCGCCATCGGTGCTGCGCCGGTGCCGCCATCGCCGCTATCAATCGTGAAAAAATCCGGAGCGCTGTCGACGCCGCGCACCTTGATCTCCAGACATAACTCCTCCAGCCAGCCATAGGCGCCGATACAGGCCTTGAAGCCGACGGGCTTGCCGGTGAGCTCGCGCAGGTATGCGATCATGTCGAGCAATTCGGCAATACTGCCGATCTCGGGGTGGCGATTGGGCGAGATCGAGGCCTGCCCGGCGGTAATGCCGCGGATCGCGGCGATCTCGGCGGTGACTTTCTCTGCCGGCAATATCCCGCCCTTGCCCGGCTTGGCGCCCTGGCTCAGCTTGAGCTCGAACATCCTGACCTGCTCAATGGCGGCGACTTCGCGCAGTTTTTCCTCGGAGAATCCGCCCAGGGCATCGCGGACACCGTATTTGGCGGTGCCGATCTGGAAGACAATGTCGCAACCGCCATCCAGATGCATCTCGGTCAGCCCGCCCTCGCCGGTATTCATCCAGATCCCGGCCTTGCCGGCACCGCGCGACAGGGCCCGCACCGCCGGTTTCGACAGGGCGCCATAGCTCATGCCGGAAATATTGAAGAAGGAGGGGGCGTCATAGGGCTGGCGCGCGGTCGGACCGATCCGCAGGGCCTGGGTCGCGGCGGCGTGATCATCGAGTGGCGGGAAAGCGCAATTGGAGAAAATCGCCGTGCCCACCGGGGTGAGCGGCTTGGTCGAGCCGAACGGCACCGTGCCGCCCTCGCCGCGAGCCGAGCGATAGACCCATTCGCGTTCGGCGCGGTTGAAGGGCAATTCCTCGCGATCCATGGCGAAGAAATACTGGCGGAAAAACTCGCCCAGCGTGGTGAACAGGCCGCGAAACCGGCCAACCACAGGATAATTGCGGCGGATGGCGTCTGTGGTCTGCGTGCGATCGATAACATAGAGGACCAGCGCGATCAGCGCCGCGACCCCCAGTGCGAGGATGAAAAGCTGGGTCAGCACTGACATGGCGTGCATCGCCCATTGTGGCAGGTTCATCGCGTCGCTCCCTTGACCGGACAGGCCTCATGATGGCGCAGCCGACCGGGCGAGGCGAGCGATGATGGCGGCGGCTCCGGCATTCGTGATCCGGCGTGAGGCGCGCTATTCGCCCGCGTTCGCCGCCTCCAGCTCTGCCGCGATGGCTTCGGCGCGGTCGATCCGCAGATCCGGCGTCTGGTCGGCGGCGCCCAGGTCCAGCTGGCCGGCCTTCCACTGCATCGCCATGAAGACGCGGGCGCGGCCCGAGGGGTGGTCGAACATGAACCATTCCTCCAGCGGACCCGGTTCGATCTTGCGGTAGGAGGAGAGGCGCAGGGCCGTGGTCGCGAAACCGTCGGGCTCGCGCGCGGCATTGAGAGCAAAAATATCGGCCGCGGCCTCATTGGTGCGGATGATGGTGTTGAAGATCGGCGTCGCGGCGAAGAAGAAGACCGACAGGCAGGCCATCAACAAGGGCAGGCCGGCGATATCGCCGATGCCGGAGATTCCCCAATTCTTGCCCATCACGCGATTGGCCCAGCCGAACAGCCCGTTGCTGATGGCAAAGCCGATCGCCAGCAGCAGGGCGAACATCGCGAACATTCCCCAGAGATGGTTGAGCACGTAATGGCCCATCTCATGCGCCATCACCGCCATGACTTCGTCGCGATCGGTATTCTCGATCAGCGTGTCGGACAGGGCGATCCGCGTGGTGTCGAACAAGCCGGAGACATTGGCGGTGATGCGGTTGGACTGGCGCGAGACGTCAAACACGAAAACATTATCGGCCGGTATGCCGTTGGCGTGGGCGACCGAGAGAATATCGTCGCGCAGTTCGCTCGCCGGCATTGGCTGATAATCATTGAAGAGCGGGTCGATATAGATCGGCGAGATGAAGAGCATGATGCCCAGGAAGAACACGGAAATCGCCGTGCCCCACATCCACCAGCTCGCCTTGGCAATGCGGATGACGATGTAGAGCAGGGTGATGAAAATCGCGAACATCAGGGTCGAGACACCCAATTGCATGCCCCACTCGCCCAGCCAGGCGGGCAGGGTCATGGTCGAGAGATTGAAGGCGTGCTCGCGATAGAAGCCCTGATACAGGGCGATCGGGAAGGTCAGGATCGAAGTGACCAGCGAGTAGATCGCGGCAAAGATGAGGGTGGTCAGCCAGTTGAACTTCACCGTGGCACGCAGCTTGTCACGCAGGGTTTTTGCGAAACCGGTCTGAAGCAGTATCCCCGCGACCACCAGGCCGATGACGAAATTGGCCAGGATCAGCCAGTAGCCGCCCTCGAAATAACTGTCTGAGCGGGCGCGTGCGGCGCCGTCGAGTGTGGCGAGATAGGCCCGCGTTGCTGTTTCCGGATCAAAGGCTGGCGCCGCCTGCAAAGCCAGGCTGGCGAAATGGGTGATGATCATCGTCTTGTCCCCGCAGACCCGCACCGCCGCCCGGCGGTGCTTTGGCGGTGATTAGAACGACGTCATCACCCATTAGGCAAGAGCGAAGGGAAACCCTTCCGGTCAGGCTTTCATGTCGATATGTCCGCCCGGCTCGCTGCCCTGGGGCGCGTCGGTCGCGGGCTGGCCGGCCGAGACGGCGACCATGGCGGCGCGCAAAGTGCGTCCGCCGATCACGAAGCCGGTCTGCATTACGGCTGCGATCTTGCCGGCGGGCTGGTCGGAGGGGATTTGCGCCACGGCCTGGTGCATGTGCGGATCGAATACATCGCCCGGCTCGGGCTCGACCTTGCGCACGCCATGGCGTTCCATCTTGGTCAGCATGGCGCGTTCGGTCATCGCCACGCCCTCGATCAGATTCTTCATCGAGTCCGAGGCATTGGCGATGGTCTCGTCATCAACCGCAGCGACGGCGCGCGACAGGCTGTCGGAGACGTCGAGCATGTCCTCGGCGAATTTGGAGACGGAATATTCGCGCGCGTCGCGCACTTCTTTCTCGGCCCGCTTGCGGATATTGTCGGCTTCAGCGACGGAACGCAGCATGCGGTCGCGCGTGGCTTCCAGCTCGGCATTCAGCTTGAAGATGAGGTCGTCGCGCCCGGTGGGAATATCCTCGGATGGATCATTCTCTTCGCTCGCGTCGGTCATGTAATCCTCGTTTTCGGGATCCTGAGGCATATTGTCTGTCGTATCGGTCATGCTGCTTCACTCTCAAGGTCTGGCGCCGTCCAAAATCTTGCCGACGACACGGGCTGTATAATCGACGAGGGGAATAACACGCGCATAGTTCAAACGGGTGGGGCCAATTACACCCAGCGCGCCGACAATCTCCTGATCCCTGTTCATATAGGGAGCCACGATCACACTTGAACCCGACAGGCTGAAGAGCGGGTTCTCGGCGCCGATGAACAGGCGCACGCCCTGGCCGTCGCGCGTCCTGTCCAGCAGGGCGATCAGCTCCTGTTTGCGTTCCAGATCATCGAACAGCATGCGGATGCGTTCAAGGTCTTCGGCCGCTTCGACATTTTCCAGCAGGCGGCCCTGGCCGCGCACGATCAGGGAGCGGTGCTCGCCGCCACCGCCGCCCCAATCGGCCAGGCCCTGCTTGACCAGCACCTGGGCTGCCGCATCGAGCTGGGAGCGATTGTCGGAGATTTCGGCCTCGATATCGAGGCGCGCCTGGGCCAGGCTGCGCCCGGTCAGGCGCGAGGACAGGAAATTGCCGGCTTCCACCAGGGCGGCTGGCGGCAGGCCCTCGGGCGCGCTCATCAGCCGGTTCTCGATCGATCCGTCGGAAAAGACCAGAACGGCGAGGACTTCCAGGCGCGAGATCGGCACGAATTCGACATGGCGCAGCGGGGCATCGCGCTTGGGCGTCACCACCAGGCCGGCGCCGCCGGCCAGCCCGCCGAGCAGGGCGGAGACTTCGTTGAGCAGGTCCGGCACGGTGCGGCCGGTGGTGGCGACGCGGCCCTCGATGGAGCTGCGTTCGGAGGCATTGAGTTCGCCCACCTGCAGCAGACCGTCGACGAAAAGGCGAAGGCCGGCATGGGTCGGCATGCGGCCGGCGCTGGCATGGGGCGCCGAGAGCAGGCCCATCTGGGCGAGGTCCGCCATGGTATTGCGGATCGAGGCCGGTGACAGGGCCAGCCTGCCAGCCTGGGCCAGGGTGCGTGATCCGACCGGACCGCCCGATTGCAGATAATTCTCCACGATCTCGCGAAAGATATCGCGCATGCGCTCGTCGAGGGCAGCAAGGCCGGTCTTGGGGGTCGCGTCAGACATGTACGTCAATTAGGCCCGACCGCGCCAAGGTTCAATTGCGCTGTTCAATCGCACCCCGCCGGAGTGAATGCTTGATGCGCGGCGGGATGACCGCTAGAGCGGCTGTCAAACACGCTTTGGAGAGCCCTATGAGACCTTTTGGACGCGCACCCGATGCGATGCGGCAAATCACCCTTGAGCCGGGCGTGTCGCTCTATGCCGAGGGTTCCTGCCTGGCGCGCTTTGGCGGCACACATGTGCTGTGCACCGCCAGCATTGAAGACAGCCTGCCGCCCTGGCTGCGCGGCGGTGGCAAGGGCTGGGTGACGGCGGAATACGGCATGTTGCCACGCGCCACCCATACGCGCTCGCGCCGTGAAGCGGCCGCTGGCAAGCAATCGGGCCGCACCCAGGAAATCCAGCGACTGATCGGGCGTTCCCTGCGCGCCGTCGTCGACCTCAAAGCCCTTGGCGAACGCCAGATCACCGTCGATTGCGACGTGCTGCAGGCCGATGGCGGCACCCGCACCGCCGCGATCACCGGCGCCTGGGTCGCGCTGAAACAGGCCACCGCCTATCTGATGGAAGAGGGCCTGCTGAAGACCGATCCGGTCTATGGCCAGATCGCCGCGATTTCCTGCGGCGTCATCGATGGCGAATCTCGTCTCGACCTCGAATACGAGGAAGATCGCCGCGCCGAAGCCGATGCCAATTTCGTTCTGTCGCCCGGTGGTGGTATCGTCGAAATCCAGGCGACGGCGGAAGATCGGCCGATCCCGGAAAAAGCGTTTGAAGAATTGTTTGCGCTTGCCCGGGCCGGTGTGGCTACATTGGGCGAGTTGCAGCTTGCCGCCCTGCGGAGCTAGGTCTTCGGATCCGGCTTTTCAGGCGCGGAGCATAGGCAGGCGGCGGGAGTGCGCTGGGGGGCTGGAAACGGCCCGCTCGGACTCTCTTGGGAAGGGGCGTACCGTGCAGGCCCACTCCCGCCGTCTGATCCGCCCACAAGCGTGTGGGGGCGAATTCCGGTCTTGCTTCACGCGCCTATTGGGCGGCGTCGCGACTGTCTTCCTCGTCTTCCTCGTCGAATGACAACAGGTCTCCCGGCTGACATCCCAATTCGCGGCACAGCGCTTCCAGGGTCGAGAAGCGGACGGCCTTTGCCTTGCCTGTCTTGAGGATGGACAGGTTGGCCATGGTGATTCCGACGCGATCGCACAGCTCGGTGAGCGACATGCGACGCTCAAGCAGCATCCGATCGAGGGTGACGCGAATAGGCATATCTGGCGCTCCCCCTAGATCGTCAATTTTTGTTCTTGGCGCATTTTCGCACCTTCGCGGAACACTTCCGCAAATACCAGCAGGGTTACCACTGCAAACCAGGCGCCGAGGCTGATATTCGGAATCACGTCGAGCTGGGCGCCACCCACGACCGGCTCATCCATATCCATCAGCGTCAGCAGCATCGCCACCGCGCCCTGGGTCAGGTGGCGCAGGATCTGGTAGGCCGCAATCGCTCCGGCGATGACCTGTAGATGGCGCGCGTTTTCCGGCACGAAGGGGTCGCCGGCGATCAGGGTTGCAAACACCCGGCGCAGTCGGTCGATAACGACCATCGCGGCCACGATCTCGGCGATCAGAAAGGGATAGACCCATCCCAGCCGCTGCACGACATCGAACAGCCGCGAGACAGGGCCGGGCGAATAGCCCAGAAAGTCCATCAGAAAGGCGGCAGCCGCAGCCACCAGGACAAGCGATGCAAAGGCGAGCAAGGCCCAACCCAGATACCAGGCGCCGCCCAATATCGTTCTGAGAACCGATGTAATCGATCCGCGACCCAGCGCTTTCATGCCCACCCTTCCCAAAATCTCTGGGTGCGGCCGGTAGCAGGTTTCCCCGCCGAACCGGCCTCACCCGATGTCAACCATTACGCGACCATTGGCGCAATAGCGTAGAACGTACCGGCGGCGACTGAAATCAGCAGCACCATATTGATCGCAAAAGATGCGAACATACGTAAGCCGGAATTGTCGGACCTGACCATCTTACTGTTTCCTTTGTGTTGAATCGAAACCATTACCGTTGTCACTTCAGTTGCGAGGACGATGTTTCCCGTCCTTGTTGATTATCGATAAACGCGAACCCAGACGAAGGCAAGCGAAAAATATCGTTTTTCGATATTAATTTCTCGAAAGGCGATAAACAATCTGCAAGGAATGGGCGATGAGCGAGCAAATATCATGGGTGCTGGCAAGCCATAATGCGGGCAAAATCAAGGAATTGGAGGCCCTTCTGGCGCCCTGCGGCATAGCCCTGAAAGGGGCTGCCGAGCTGGGCCTGGATGAACCGGATGAAACCGAGCCGACATTCGAAGGTAATGCGGCGCTGAAGGCCCGAGCCGCCTGGAAGGCGACGGGGCTGACCTCGCTGTCGGATGATTCAGGACTGTCCGTGGACGCGCTCGGCGGTGAGCCCGGCGTCCTGTCCGCGCGCTGGGCCGGGCCAGGGCGTGATTTCGACCTGGCGATGCGCCGCGTGCATGAGGCGCTTGAAGCGCGAAGCGCGGTGGAGCGGACGGCGCGCTTTGTGTGCGTGGTGGCCCTGTGCCAGGCCGATGGCGCGATTTCCCATTATCGCGGCGAGGTGGCGGGCGAGATTGTCTGGCCGCCGCGCGGCGCCGCCGGTTTCGGCTATGACGCCATATTCCAGCCGCACGGGCATCAGCGCACCTTCGCCGAAATGGACGCGGCGGAGAAACGGGCGATGAGCCATCGCGGCCGCGCCCTGGCGGCGCTGCTGGCGGCGGAGTTCGGGCGATGAGCCCGCTTGCCGATGCGCTGGGGCTGTATGTCCACTGGCCCTATTGCGCGCGGATCTGCCCCTATTGCGATTTCAACGTCTACCGGCCCAAAGGGCAGGAAGACGCGCTGCTCGATGCAATCCTCGCCGATATGAGCGAATGGCGCACCCGCACCGGTGCGCGGCCGCTGACGAGCATTCATTTTGGCGGTGGCACGCCCTCATTGATGACGGGCGGGCAGATCGAACGCCTGATCGCCCATGCCGAAACCCTGTGGGGCCTGGAGGCGGGGGCCGAGATCGGGCTCGAGGCCAATCCGAACAATGTCGAGCATTTCGGCGATTTCATCGCGGCGGGGGTCAACCGGCTATCGGTTGGCGTGCAGAGCCTTCAGGATGCGGCGCTCGAACAGCTCGGCCGCGATCATGACAGCGCCCTCGCGAAACGGTCGATCGAGCGCGCCATGGCCGTTTGCGACCGGGTCTCGATCGACATGATCTATGCCCGTGCCGGCCAGACAGCGCGCGCCTGGGAGGCGGAATTGCACGAAATCCTCGCCTTCGGTGCAGGTCATGTTTCGCCCTATCAGCTGACGATCGAGGCCAGGACCGCCTTCGGGCGCCGCACGGCGCGCGGCGAGCAACTCGACGCGCCGGAGGATCTGGCCGCCGACCTGTTCGAGCTCACCCATGATATTTGCGAGGCCCATGGCCTGTCGGCCTATGAGATCTCCAACCATGCCCGTGGGCCCGCCGACCAGTCGCGCCATAACCGGCTCTATTGGGAAGGCGGCGACTGGATCGGCGTCGGGCCCGGCGCCCATGGCCGTATCGGCGCTGCCCGCCAGGGTGGCCGCCTCGCCTGCGAGGCACGGCTGCAGCCGAAAGCCTATCTCGACGCTGTGGCGAAGACAGGCAGCGGTCTGGGCGGGACCGAGGCTCTCACCGCTGATGACGAGCGTGCCGAGCGCATCCTGATGGGCATGCGCCTGTCGGAAGGGCTCGATCTGGAGGTATTGCAGCGCAAGACCGGTCTGACGATCGATCTCGATGCCCTGACGCGCCTTGCCGGCCAGGGCCTGGTCGAACAGGCCGCTGGCCGTATCCGGCTTTTGCCGGCCGGGCGCATCTTCGCCGACCGGATATCGGGCGAATTGGTCCCCGATGCGTCCTGACGCCTAAAAGGCCAGCGGGTCAAAGCTCTGCGGTGCCGGTTCGATTTCGCGGAAACCGTTCGACTGGACCTCGTAAATCGCCAGGCCGCGTTCAATCACGCCGCTGGGTGAGAAGCGGAACAGGCCGTCGACGCCGAGAAAGCCTTCCTGGTCCTCGATCGCCGCGCGGCTGAAGCCCAGCTCGCCGCCATCGAGATGCGCTGCCAGGGCGAGGGCATCATAGCCCAGGCTGGCAATATTCGAGGCCTCGCTGCCATAGGCGTCGCGGTAGGATTGTTCGAAGCGTTGATGCGAGACCCGATCAGGTCCGGCAAACCAGCCACCATGCAGGGCCGGCTCGCGCACCAGCGCCTCGTCATTCCACAGGCCGGTGCCGAGAAAGCGCACGACCAGGGGATCGACGGCCTGGGAGATCAGGAGCGGTCCGAGGGTGCGCAGCCGCGTGCTGCCTTCCGGCAGCATCACCGCCTGGAAAGGCGCGTCAGGATCGGGAACCCAGTCGGAACGGCGCAATTCATTGGCTTCGTCCGGCGTGATACGGCGAAACACACCGCGCGCCAGACGCGAGGCGGCACTGGACATCGCCTCGACATCACCGGTGTAGAAGGCTTCCGAAGCGAGGCGGCCGCCGGTCAGTTCGGCATTATCGCGCAGCGCGCCGTGAACCGTCATGCCATAGCGGCTCTGCGGGCCAAGATAGGCATAGCGCTCAACGCCCTGTCGCGAGGCGTATTCAACGATACGGGCGACTTCCAGCTCGGGCGGAAAGCTCAGCAGGTAGACGCCGTTTCCGGCCGTGTCGGTATCGGTCGAAAAGGCGATGACCGGGATATTGGCCCGGCGGGCGATCTGGCCGACCACGGTGACCGACTGGCCAAAGAGCGGCCCGATGATCAGATCGGCCCCGTCCTCGAAGGCCGCCATGGCTGCGGCGCGGGCGCCTTCGGCGGTGCCTTGTGTATCCTTGGGGATGAGCAGGAGATTGCTGCCGGCGCGCTCGAACAGGGCCAGTTCGGCGGCGCGCAGCAGGCGCAGGGATTCGGCCCGGGCACCGGCATTATCGCTGGAGAAGGGCAGCAGGAGTGCGACGCGGGCCAGATGCCGCCCGGCCATGTGTGGCGGCACCAGGCCGACCGCTTCGTCGATGACGGGTTCCTGGATGGGCTCGACCGGCGTTTCGACCTGCGGCGGCAGATCAACGAGAACCGGTGGAGGCGGCATGCTCGTTGTCGTGCCGCAGGCGCTCAGTGTCAGCGCCGCGATGATCGCGAGCAGGCGCACGCCGTTATTTTGTGTCATTCTTCCTGCGGTACCGAAGGCGCGCAGTGCTACATCTGATCTCATGACTCAATCACCCAAGGAATTTCAGCCCGAAGCTATCCGCCCTGCCCGCGGCGGGCAAGCACTAGCGCCCGGCCTTTATCTGGTCGCGACACCGATCGGCAATCTGCGCGACGTCACCTTGCGCTGTCTTGATGTGCTGGCCGGGGCCGATCGCGTCCTCGCCGAGGATACGCGCGTCACCCGCCGCCTGCTCGATGCCTATGGCATTGAGGCCAGGCTGCAGCCCTATCATGATCATAATGGTGACAAGGTCAGGCCGCGCGTGCTCGAGGCGATCGCCGCCGGTGAAATCATCGCCCTGGTCTCCGATGCCGGCACGCCGCTTGTGTCCGATCCCGGCTACAAGCTGGCCCATGCCGTGATCGAGGCCGGGATGATGGTGACCGCGATTCCCGGCGCTTCCGCCGTGCTCAGCGCCCTGTGTGTCGCCGGCCTGCCGACCGATTGTTTCACCTTTGCCGGTTTTCCGCCGCCCAAGACGGCGGCGCGCGAAGCCTGGCTCAAGCCTTTCCGGGAAATTCGCGGCTCGCTGGTGATCTATGAGGGCGCCTCGCGCCTGCCGGCCTCGCTGGCCAGCATGGCCAGGGTCCTCGGCCCCCGCCAGGCGGCGGTATGCCGCGAGCTGACCAAATTCCACGAGGAAGTCCGGCGCGGCACGCTCGACGAATTGGCGGCGCACTATCTGGAAGCCGGACCGCCGCGCGGCGAAATGGTGATCGTTGTCGGTCCCGGGCCGGAGGATCACTGGGACGAGGCGCGGATCGATATGGCGCTGGGGCAGGTGATGGCCGAGATGCGTATCAAGGAGGCGGCTGCCCGCATTGCCGAGGTCTCCGGCTGGAGCAAGCGCGATGTCTATGCCCGCGCCCTGGTTCTCAAGGGAGATGCCCGGACAGGGGATAGGGCGTGACGGCGCCGCGCCGCGCCGCCGAGGCCCGCGGACGCTGGGCCGAATGGCTGGCCATGGCCTGGCTGGCCTGCAAGGGCTATCGCCTGCTCGAACACCGCGCCCGCACCGCCGCCGGCGAAATCGATCTGGTCGCCACACGCGGCGCCTATCTGGTGTTTGTCGAGGTCAAGGCGCGGCGCACCCTGGTTGCGGCGCTGGACTCCTTCGGCGAACGCCAGCGCCGGCGCATTATCCGTGCCGCCTCGCTATGGCGGGCGCGGCATCCCGGCTTCGAACGCCTGCACATGCGCTATGACCTGTTTCTGGTTGCGCCGGGCCGGCTGCCGCAACACCGCCGCGCCGCCTGGATCCCCGAAGGCCGCGAGGCTCTCGATCTTCTCTAGGAAACAGCCTAGCGTGAGGCGAGAAACGCGTGCGACAGGCATGATTTTTCCTGCGGATCCCCCGATCCGCGTTCCAGACCGACAGGAGCATGCCGGATGACGGCCTCAAACAAAGCCCGCCTGATTTTTCCCCTGCTCTTCCTGCTCGCAGGCCTTTCGGCCTGCGCGGCGATCCAGCCGGAACGCTCGATCGGGCGCGAGCTGGACGACACCAATGCCTCGCTCTCGATCAAATCGGCCATGCTGCGCACCGAGGGTTTCGCGCTCGACGGGATCGATGTCGAGGTGACCGAAGGCATTGCACTCCTGACCGGCCGCGTGCCGCGTGAGGATGACCGGATGATGGCGGAATGCCTGGCCTGGTCATCGGTCGCCGTGCGCTCTGTCGCCAATGAGCTCGAGATCGGGCCGGTCAATGGTTTTCGCGACCGCGCGAATGATGCCTGGATCACCCAGCGCCTGCGCGGCCGTCTGCTGTCGGATCGCAATGTGCGCAGCGTCAATTTCAATGTCGAAACCTATGCCGGCAAGGTCTATCTGCTTGGCCTGGCGCGTTCGCGCGGCGAGCTCGAGCGGGTCAGCGCCCATGCGGCCCTGGTGGGCGGTGTGGTCGAGGTGATCAGCTATGTCCGCATCGCCGGTGTTCCCAGCGAGCTGCCCTCGCGCGGCGAGCGGCGGGCCGCAGCGTGTGCCGGCGAAGCAATGCCGGGTCTTGATTCCGATGGCAATCTGCCCGATTCCACCCCGCAATTGCTTGGTGCCGCGGAGGATTCCCGTTGAACATGCGTGTAGCGGTCCAGATGGACCCGATCGAGACCGTCAATATCGACGGCGATACCAGCTTCGCCCTGATGGAAGAGGCGCAGGCGCGCGGCGCCTCGCTCTGGGTCTATCAACCCGAACACCTGTCCTGGTGCGAGGGCCGCATCACGGCGCGGGCGCGGCCGGTCACGGTGCGGCATGTGCGCGGCGATCACGCGACGCTGGGCGATGAGGTCATTCTCGATCTCGCCGAGGATATCGATGTCATCCTGATGCGTCAGGACCCGCCCTTCGACATGGCCTATCAGACAGCGGCGCATATCCTTGAAATGCTCAAGGGCCGCACCCTGGTACTCAATGATCCGGCCTGGGTCCGTTCGAGCCCGGAAAAGATCGTGCCGCTGCTGTTTCCCGATCTGGTGCCGCCGACCCTGATCAGCCGCGATGCCAAGGCCATAGAAGCCTTTCGCGACAAGTATCAGGACATCATCATCAAGCCGCTTTACGGCAATGGTGGTGCCGGCGTGTTCCGGCTCAAGCCCGGCGACGGCAATTTCAAGGCCCTGCTGGAGATGTTCTTCGAGAGCAATCGCGAACCGGTCGTCACCCAGGCTTTCCTGCCGGCGGTCGAGAAGGGCGATAAGCGCGTCATTCTGATCGATGGCGAGGCTGTCGGCGCGATCAATCGCGTTCCGCAGAAGGGCGAAACCCGGTCCAACATGCATGTCGGTGGCAAGGCCGAGGCGGCGACGCTCGATGCCGATGATCTGCGCATCTGCGCCGCCATCGGTCCCATGCTCAAGGAGCGCGGCCTCGTTCTGGTCGGAATCGATGTCATTGGCGGCCGTTTGACCGAGATCAATGTCACCTCGCCGACCGGCGTGCAGGAGCTCAAACGCTTCTCCGGAATCGATAGTTGCGCCCTGTTCTGGGACGCCGTTGCCCGCAGGGTCGCATCACAGCAATGACGCACGCTTGACTTGTGGCTGTAGCAGCCTCATTCTATGTTCTGGGTTTGGACGTGGTTTGTTCTCATCCCTGTGGAAAACTCAATATTTGTAACCGTTTAGCAAAATGCCTGGCGCCGCGGCCAGTCCGAACGCGGAACGCGAAGCCGCGCACGGCCGTCAGGCCTGCCGCAATGTGAAGGGGTGGGGCCGATGGCCGCTCGCACCACATCGGTCGCTTTTGAAGGTGCTGAGGCGCGCCTCGTCGACGTGCAGGTGCAGGTCGCGGGCGGTTCGCAGCCGATTTTCTCCATAGTGGGGCTTGGCGACAAGGCCGTGGCCGAAAGCCGGGAGCGGGTCCGGGCAGCCTTCGCTGCGCTCGGCCTGTCAATGCCGTCGCAGCGTTTGATCGTCAATCTCGCTCCCGCCGACCGGCCCAAGGAAGGCTCGCATTTCGATCTGCCGATCGCCCTCAGCGTCCTGGCCGAGCTCGGCGTGGTGCCGCGCGATGCGGTCGAGGAAAATCTCGCCTTCGGCGAGCTCGGCGTCAATGGTTCGATCACGCCGGCGCCCGGTGCCTTGCCCGCTGCCGTCGCGGCCCAGGCGGCGGGCCTGTCCTTGATCTGTCCGGAGGCCTGCGGCCCGGAGGCGGCCTGGGCCGGCGGCGAATTGCCGATCATCGCGCCGGCGAGCCTGATCCAGCTGATCAATCATTTCCGTGGCACCCAGGTCCTGTCGCGTCCGGCGCCGGGCGAGCTGGTCGAGGCCGGCCAGATCCCCGACCTCAACCAGGTCAAGGGCCAGGAGAGCGCCAAGCGGGCGCTCGAGATTGCCGCCGCCGGTCACCATAATCTGCTGATGGTCGGCCCGCCCGGATCCGGCAAATCCATGATGGCTGAACGCCTGCCCGGCCTGTTGCCGCCGCTTTCCGCAGCGGAATTGCTCGATGTCTCGATGATCCATTCCGTCGCCGGCCTGCTCGAGCGCGGCTGTCTGACCCGGCGCCGCCCCTTTCGCTCGCCGCATCATTCCGCTTCGATGGCGGCGATGGTCGGCGGTGGCACACGGGCCAGGCCGGGCGAGGCTTCGCTGGCGCATCATGGCGTGCTCTTCCTCGACGAATTGCCCGAATTCCACCCGCAAGTGCTCGACAGTCTGCGCCAGCCGCTCGAGGCCGGGCGCATCACTGTGGCGCGCGCCAATGCGCATATCTCCTATCCGGCGCGCTTCCAGCTGGTTGCGGCGATGAATCCCTGTCGCTGCGGTGGTGGCGGCCAGGACGGCAGCGCCTGCCGCCGCGGTCCGCGCTGCGCCAGCGATTACCAGGCGCGCATTTCCGGCCCGATGCTCGACCGGATCGATCTGCAGATCCAGGTGCCGGCGGTGACGCCGGCCGATCTGGCCCTGCCGGCTCCGGTCGAAGGCACGGCCGCCGCCGCTGCTCGCGTCGCCATCGCCCGCGCGGTGCAGGCGGAACGCGGCTGGCTCAACGCGCATTTGCCGCCCGATCTGCTGGAACACGCCGCTGCGCCGGACCGCGCCGGCGAGGCCCTGCTCAACCAGGCCGCCCAGCAACACAGCCTCACCGCCCGCAGCTATCACCGCGTCCTGCGCGTCGCCCGCACCATCGCCGATCTCGACGGCAGCGAGGCCGTGCGCCGGGTGCATATCGCCGAGGCGCTGTCCTGCCGGCGAGGGCTGGCGCCGGCGGCGGGGCCGGCGTCGCCCGGGGTACGCATGCGCGGGCTCGTGTGAGGCGGGGACATGGGCCGGCGTCCTGCCGGTGCATGTCCCGACTTCCTAGCCCAGCCGAGTCGGGACACGCGCCGGTTTCTTCGAAACAGAACCATGGTACGGGCGTTGCGAAGCCCCACCCCCCGACGACACATCGTTAACCTCGCCGCGCTAGCTTCCCCCCTGTCATGACACGCGAAACGCCGCCCGATAGCGAGGCCGGCCCTGACGCATCCAGGCCGGGGCCGGACGATGAGAGATTTGCGACTGCGCCCGGGCTGGACGCGGCGGAATTTCTTGTGTCCGCCCTGGATGCAGCCGGCGAGCTGATCCTGGTGCGCGGCCGCGGCGGCCGGGTGGTGCACGTCAATGCCGCCTTTATCGAAGCCTTTGGCGGTGTGCGCAGTGACTGGGTCGGGCGCTGGTTCTCCGTCGCACCGCCGGTCACCACCGACGATCCGCGCCGTTATGAAATGCTGATGCGCACGCGCAAGGGGCCGGTCTGGATCGAATGGGATGAGCGCCTCTTGCCGCTGGGGCGCGGCGTGATTTCGGTC
>JBNMNI010000002.1:0-23260 GCA_051275375.1 Maricaulis sp.
GACCCAGTTCAACATGTATCACCATTACACTGTGGATGAGCATACGCTGCAGGCGTTGGGGATCCTCCGCGAGATCGAGGATGGGCAGCATCCCCTCGATCACCCTCTGGCGACCCGCATCCTGCCGCTGATCAACAAGCGGCGTGCCCTGCACCTGGCGGTGCTGCTGCATGATACCGGCAAGGGCTCGGGCGATCAGTGCATTGAAGGCGCAATCCGCGCGCGCACGGCGTGCAAACGGCTCGGCCTCGACGAGACCGAGACCGAGCTGGTCGCCTGGCTGATCCAGACCCATCTCCTGTTGAGCGATACCGCCCAGCGCCGCGATCTCAGCGATCCGCAGACCGTGGCCGATTTTGCCGCCGCGGTTGGTTCGGTGGAACGCCTGCGCCTGCTCACCGTGCTGACGGTGGTTGATATTCGCGCCGTCGGGCCGGGCGTGTGGAATGGCTGGAAAGGTCAGCTGATCCGCGATTTGTATTCGGCGACCGAACAAGTGCTCGAGAGCGAAGGTGCCGGGCTGGAGCGTGCCCGCGAAACCCTGGCTGACAAGGCTCACGTGACCCGCGACCGGACCCTGCCGCGCCTGGCCCGGATCAATCCGGACTTCGCGCAATGGTGGGCGGCGGAGCTGAATGATGCCTATTGGGTCTCCTTCTCCGAGGAGGACCGGTTCCGCCACGCGGCCTTTGCCCGGCATGTGTTCGAAGCCGGCCGCGCCTCGGCCGCAGCGGTTCGGGTCGATCGCCGGCGCGCGGCGACGGAAGTGATGATCTGGTCGCCGGATCGCGAGCGCGTCTTCGCCGATATCGCGGCGGCACTGGCGGATATGGGCGCCGATGTCGTCGGCGCGACCATCAACACCACGAATTCCGGGCATGTGTTCGATATCTTCCACATCCAGGATGCGGCCGGACAGCCCTATGGCCGGCAGGATGCGCCGCAACGCGATGCGCTCGTGGCCTATCTCAGGGTCGTGGCGACCGGGGAATTCCCGGTCCGTCGGCGGCGGATCATGCCGATGAAACATCGTGACGCGGCCTTCCGGGTCGATCCGCATGTCAGTATTTCCAATGAGTTGGCCGAGCACGCAACGGTGATCGAGGCCTCGGGCCGCGACCGGCCAAGCCTGCTGGCCGATCTGGCCGATGCCATCGCGGATGAAAACCTCTCTCTTACATCCGCCCAGATCGACGGATATGGCGAGCGCGCCACCGATGTGTTCTACGTCACGCATCTGGGCCACAAGCTGGAGGATGCCGCTGTGACCGAACGACTTCATGCCGGCCTGATGGCAGTCCTGAGCGAGAGCGAGACCGCACTCGATGAGAAAGCCGCCGAACGCGGCATTGCGCGCGCCCGCGCCAGCGTGTTGAGGTAATCATGCGACTGTTGCGGTCGACCGCCATCGTCGGTCTGTTTACCTCCGCGAGCCGGGTGCTCGGCTTCGTTCGGGAAATTCTCCTCGCGGCAGCCCTCGGCGCCGGGGCCATTACCGATGTCTTCCTGACGGCGTTCCAGTTTCCCAACCTCTTCCGGCGGATCTTCGCAGAAGGCGCGTTCAATTCGGCCTTTGTCCCGCTTTATGCGGGCAAGCTGGAGGCTGAGGGCGAGACCGAGGCGCAAATCTTCGCCCGACAGGTATTGTCGCTTCTCTTCACCTCGATGCTGATCTTCGTGATCCTGGCGCAGCTCGGCATGCCCTGGCTGATGTATCTGCTCGGACCGGGCTTCGTGGAGGATCCGGGCCTGTTTGCCCTCGCGGTTCTGCTGACCCAGGTCACCATGCCCTATCTGCTGATGATGTCGCTATCGGCGATGCTGAGCGGGATCCTCAATTCACACGGCAAGTTTGCTGCCGCGGCGGCGGCGCCCGTCCTGCTCAATCTCACCCTGATCGGGGTGATGGTGTTCACCGATGCCGGCGGCGAGCGTCTGGCGCTGTATCTGTCGATCGGCATTTCCGTGTCCGGCGTGCTGCAGACGGCCTGGCTGTGGATGTCCAGCCGCCAGCTGGGCGTTCGCCTCAGCCTGAGGCTGCCCAAGCTGACAGCCGATACGAGGCGCTTGATCGTCCTGGGGGTGCCCGGCGCCGTTGCGGCCGGCGTGACGCAGATCAATATTCTCGTCACCTCCTCGATCGCGACCATGGAAGAGGGCGCGCGCTCCTGGCTGTATTTCGCTGACCGGCTGTATCAGTTTCCGCTCGGCGTCGTCGGCATTGCGATGGGCGTCGTGCTCCTGCCGACCCTGTCAGCCCGCTTGCGCAGCGGCGACGATGCCGGCGCCAGCAATGTCATGAGCCGGGCGCTGGAAGTTTCGATGGCGCTGACGCTGCCAGCCGCCGCCGCGCTCGCCACCATCCCGCATTTCATCGTGTCCGGCCTGTATGAGAATGGTGCGTTTACGGCCCATGATGGCGAGATGGTGTCGCGCGCGCTGGTCGCTTTCGCCGTCGGCCTGCCGGCCTTTGTGCTGATCAAAGTCTTGTCGCCGGGTTTCTTCGCCCGCCAGGACACATTCACGCCAATGCTGTTCGCCGGCGCGTCCGTGGTCATCAATCTCGTGCTCGGACTGATCCTCTTCTTCGGGCCGCTGGGCTTTCTCGGCCTCGCGATCGCAACGGCGGTGGCCGGTTGGGTCAATGCGATCCTGCTCGCTGTGACGCTGCACCGCCGCGACCTGCTCAAGCCCGATGCCCGGTTGCGCCACCGCCTGCCGCGCATTATCGCAGCCGTGCTGATGATGTCGGCCTTTCTCGGGCTTGCCGGGAGCCAGTCGGAATGGGTGATTGCGCACAGCTTCGGCATACCTCTATTGGCCTTGCTGCTGGTTTGCGGTGCGGGGGCTGCGGTGTTCGGCGGTTCGGCGATGGTGACCGGAGCGTTGAAAATCTCCGAGCTGCGCGACGCCCTCAAGCGCCCTTGAGGCGCGCGCCTGCGCTCGCTAAGACGAAGGTCTCCGTTCACCCTCCTTCCACCCGAGGCTCCCCATGAGTGAAACCCCGACCGATTATCCCGGCCCGAAGCGCATCTTCTCCGGCATGCAGCCGACCGGTCAGCTGCATCTGGGCAATTATCTCGGGGCGCTCAAGAATTGGGTGGCGCTGCAGGACGAAGGCAGCTGGGAGTGTTTCTATTGCGTGGTCGACATGCATGCGATCACCATGCCGCACGATCCCAAGGCGCTGCCGGGCGCTGTGCGCGCCGCGGCCGCCGCCTATATCGCTGCCGGTGTCGATCCACAGAAGAGTGCCGTCTTCGCCCAATCGGCGGTGCCCGAACATGCCGAGCTTGCCTGGATCCTCAATTGCGTCGCGCGCATGGGTTGGCTCGAGCGCATGACCCAGTTCAAGGACAAGGCCGGCAAGGACAAGGAGCGCGCCTCGGTCGGCTTGTTCACCTATCCGGTACTGATGGCCGCCGACATCCTGGTTTACAAGGCTACTCACGTGCCGGTCGGCGACGATCAGAAACAGCATCTCGAATTGTGCCGCGATGTCGCGGCCCGCTTCAACCGGGATTATGGCGATGGCAAGACGATCTTCCCGATCACCGAACCGGTAATCCAGGGGCCTGGCGCGCGTATCATGAGCCTGCGGGACGGCCTGTCGAAAATGTCCAAATCGGACGTGTCGGATAATTCGCGCATCAATCTGCACGATGATGCCGATACGATTTCCAGGAAGATCCGCAAGGCGAAGACTGATCCCGAGCCCCTGCCTGACTCGCTCGAGGCGCTCGATGCGCGCCCCGAAGCCACCAATCTTGTCGGGATTTATGCTGCCCTCACCGGTCGCAGCAAGGTCGATGTGCTGGCGGAATTTGCCGGTCAGGGTTTCGGCGTGTTCAAGCCTGCGCTTGCCGATGTCGCAGTCCAGTATCTCGCCCCGATCTCCGACGAGTTCCGCCGCCTGATCGCCGATCAGGCCGAAATCGATCGTATCCTGACCGATGGCGCGCAGCGGGCGCGCGCCGTGGCGGCGCCGGTCTTGAAGGAAGCCAAGCAGATCATCGGCTATTGGAGCTGAAGCGCGGGTCGGGACAGATGGCCACACTGACACGCCTGCATTTCGGCGCTAACTGATCTGTTTGAACAGGGAGATGCGCGATGTCGAGATTGTCATGGGTGCTGGCGCTGGCCGCCGGTCTGGGTTTGACCGCTTGTGGCGATCCGGGCGAAACGGATCGCGCCGCCGCGTCCGGTGATGCCGCCGTGATGGCCGGTCATGAACAGGCCGGTATGACGCGTATGGACGCCTCTGCCACTCTGCCCGATGACGGTGTCGCACCGGTGATTGATGTGCGGGCGGGCTGGATGCGGCCGCATCCGCAGGGCCGCGATGTAACGGCGGCCTATTTTGCGCTCTACCTCGCTTCGGGCTCGGCCGACCGGCTGGTTTCGGCCCGGATTGACGGCGCGTCACGCGTCGAGATGCACGGGCATTCGATGGACCCGCAAACCGGTATGATGCACATGGAGCCGATCGGGCCGCAGGATTTGCTGGCCTCCGGGCCCATGCTGTTTGCACCTGGCGGGCGCCATTTGATGGTGTTCGGGCTTGATTCGGTGATGGAGGGCGACAGCGTCAATGGTGTGCTGGTGTTTGAACGCGCCGGCGAGGTGGCAGTGAATTTCGAAGTTCGCTCAACGCCGCCCGGCCTGCCAACCGAGTTCGAATAGGCCGTCAGGCTTCGGCCGTTTCGGCGGGCTTGGCGGCGGCGAGCGGCTTGGCCAGCGCATAACGGTCCGGGTCATAGGGCTTGGGCCGGCGCGGCCAGAACAGGCGCATCAGCCAGCCGCCGGCAATCACGCCGGGCAGGAAGAACAGGCCGGCGCCGTTTTCCTGACCGAAGAACAGCCAGGCAAAACCGGCCAGGCAGATCGATGCGGTCATGGTACCGGTGGCGAACATCGCCACCATGAAGCCCAGCCTGGGACCCTCGATGAAGCGGATCTCGCCGCGTCGGGGGCCGAGCGCCTGGTGCAGCTCGATCAGCAGTGAGCGGAATGTGTCGGCCTTCAGCTCCCAGGCGCCGGGCCGCACCCAGCTCATCGAGCTGAAGACGAGCTCGTGGCCGCCGCGGTCGGTGACCCGGCAGACGACCTGGCTGGAGGGGCCGGCCATTTCGACATTCAGCCTGATCTCGCAAATCTCGGCAAAGGGCATCGAGATTGCGGCGCCGTCCTGGTCGCTTTCCTGCAGCAGCGAATCGTCGGTGAGCTGTGACGTTCGCAGGCCGCTGGCCGCATTGCGGCGATCCTTGTGCCGCGTCTTCGCGTTCTCGGTCATGGCATGCACCACCAATGTCTGAAGCGTCCCGGAACCATTTACTGGACGATTGACGTTGAACTCGCCAAACTCGCAGCCAATGTCAAATCGCAATCGAAAATTCCTCATCATCGCCGATGAAAGCCCGGAGTGCCGCAAGGCGCTCTATTTTGCGGCGCGCCGTGCCCACACGCTCGGCGCCAAGGTGGCCATTCTGGCGACCTATCAGACCGGCGATTTCAGTCACTGGATCGGCGTTGCCGAGACTGCCAAGCGCGAGGCCGAGGCCGCCGCTGAAGCGATGCTGGAATCGCTCGCCGAGGACGCTGAAGCCGTCACGGGCGAGCGGCCCGAGCTGATCCTGCGCGAGGGTGAGCGCCGCGCCGTCCTGGCGGAGGTGCTCGAAGAGGACCCGCTGATTTCCTTCCTCGTGCTGGGGGCATCGGTCTCGAGCGAGGGGCCGGGGCCGCTGGTGATGTCGCTGGCGCGCGGCAAGGGCCTGTTCAGCGGCCGCGCCGTGCCGGTTACGGTCGTGCCGGGTGATATGGAGAATGCGGAAATCGACGCCCTGTCCTGATAACCCTGTCGATGAAAGGGTTGAACCGGGCTGCATTCGGCGCCAATTGATGGGCAAGGAGATGCCCGATGTTTATCCAGACCGAGTCCACGCCCAATCCGAATACGCTGAAATTCCTGCCCGGCCGCGAAATCTCGCCGGATGGACCGCACGAGTTCGAGGATGCCGATGCGGCAGAATCCTCACCGCTCGCCGCCGATCTGTTTTTGATCCAGGGGGTGACGGGCGTCTTCCTCGGCGAGGATTTCATTGCCATCACCAAGGATGCCGCGGTCGAGTGGGATCATATCAAGCCCTTCCTGCTTGGCGCCATCATGGACGGTCTGCAATCGGGCCGGCCCATACTCGGCGATGCCCAGACCGAATCCGGCCACGCCGCCTATGCCGGTGATGATGGCGAGATCGTCAAGGAAATCATTGCGCTGATTGATAGCCGCGTGCGTCCGGCCGTGGCCCAGGATGGCGGCGATATCCTGTTCCATTCCTTCATTGCCGAGAGCGGTACTGTCCGCCTGAAGATGCGCGGCGCCTGTTCGGGCTGTCCATCCTCAACGATGACGCTGAAAGCCGGGATCGAAAACCTGCTCAAGCACTACATCCCCGAGATCCAGGTGGTCGAGGCCGTGGCCTGACGACTGCTTCCCTGTCGGGTCAAGTCTTTTTCCAAAATGGCATATTAAACGCGGCGATCCGCCTGCTTATGTCCAAATCTACATCAATTGAACCCGCGGAGACCCGGACATGTCAGGCGTAGTAACCAGCAAGCCCACCGAGAACAGCGTCATCGACGAGGCCGCGATCGCGCAGCTTTTCCTTGATGCCCGCACCTATAATGATTTCGAGGCGACTCCGATTGCCGAAGAGACGCTGCGCCGGCTCTACGACATCACCAAAATGGGCCCGACCAGCGCCAACAACTCGCCGGCCCGCTTTGTGTTCGTGCAGACGCCGGAGGCCAAGGCGCGGCTGAAACCGCATGTCGGAGCTGGCAATCTCGACAAGACGATGGCCGCACCCGTGACGGTAATTTTCGCCTGGGACGAGAAATATTACGACAAGATTCCCCAATTAATGCCGCATAATCCCGGTGCTCGCGACTGGTTTACCGGTGCGGGATCGGAACTCAATGGACGCCGCAATTCCGTGCTGCAGGCCGGATATTTCCTGCTCGCGGCGCGGGCGCTGGGGCTCGATACCGGTCCGATGACCGGGTTTGATGCTGCCGGCGTCGATGCCGAATTCTTTGCCGGCAATCCGGAAACGCAAAACTGGAAGTCGGATATCCTGATCAATCTCGGGATCGGGACGACGAAGAACCTCTTCCCGCGCCTGCCGCGTCTGGCCTTCGACGAAGCCGCACAAATCATTTAAACCGCCAGCATGAATTTGCTGGCGATCGATACGACGGGTTCCGATTGTTCCGTGGCGCTGCGCGTCGCGGGGCAGCCGGATCTGTGCCGTACCGATGCCATCGGGCGCGGCCATGCCGAACATCTCGCGCCGATGGTTGCCGAAATGCTCGAACAGGCCGGTCTTGCGCCGGCGCAGCTCACCCGTATTGGCGTCACGATCGGCCCGGGCGGCTTTGCCGGCAGCCGGGTCGGCGTCGCCTTTGCGCGCGGGCTGGCGCTGGCGACCGGCGCGGAGGCGGTTGGTATCGGCAATCTGGCGGTGCTGGCGCACAGCGCCGGTGGGACCGGGCCCCTGGCCGTATTGCATGATGCCCGTCGCGGCGATGTCGTGCTCCAGGTCTGGCGGGAGGGCAGCGCCTCCGATCCCGAACGCCTGGGCTTGACCGAGGTGGCCGACCGTATCCTGGCACTGGCAGGCCCGTCGGGCCGGCTGGCCGGCGGTGGCGCAGGCCTGATCGATCTGGCCGGATATTCCGATCTGGGGATTGCGGCGATCACCCTGCCGGCCCTGCTGGATCTGGCGGCAGCCGCCGATGTGGCACTTTCGCCGCCCTCGCCCTTCTATGCCCGGCCGCCGGACGCCAAACTGCCCGGAGGCCTCGAGCCGTGAACGCGATCCGGATCGAAAGAACCGGACCGGATTCCGCCGGTCATATGGCGCGGGTTCACGGCCTGTGCTTCAAGCCATTCTGGTCCGAGCGCGAAATCGCCGCGATGATGCATATGCCGACCACGGCGGGTTTCCTGGCGCGGCGCGGTGCCGAGGCGGTCGGCATGGCGCTCTATCGGGTGGCCGCCGATGAGGCCGAGGTGCTGACGATCGGCATTGTGCCAGCACTTCGCGGCCAGGGTCTTGGCGCGCAATTGCTGGCGCGCGGCGAAGCCGATGCAGCCTTGCGGGGCGCCCGGCGCGTGTTTCTTGAGGTCTCGACGCTCAATGGCGCGGCGAAATCGCTGTATCTCCGAGTGGGCTACTCGGAGATCGGCTGCCGCAGGGGCTATTATTCCGACGGCAGCGATGCGCTTGTGCTCGAAAAAGCGCTCGGCAATGATGGACAGGGCGCCGCTGCAGCGCTTATCAATCGAGTGAGCGAATAGGGGAATGCACATGCCGGACCGGATCGAGAAGCTTTGCATCGACAAAGGCCTGCGGATGACCGACCAGCGGCGGGTCATTGCCGGCGTGTTATCCGATTCCCAGGACCATCCCGATGCCGAGGAGCTTCATCGCCGCGCTGCCGCCGAAGACCCGCGAATTTCGCTTGCGACAGTGTACCGCACCGTCCGCCTGTTCGAGGATGCCGGCATTATCGAGCGCCATGATTTTCGCGACGGCCGGTCGCGCTATGAAGAGGTGGGCGACGAACATCATGACCATTTGATCGACCTGAAATCGGGTGAGGTGATTGAATTCGTCAATGAGGAAATCGAGCGTTTGCAGGAAGCGGTCGCGCGCAAGCTGGGCTACCGCCTTGTCGATCATCGCATGGAGTTATACGGCGTACCGCTGAAGAGCGCCGGAGAGTAGGCGCCCCCGACGAGGAGCCGTCATGCCTGCACATGCGCCCGGCAAGCACGCCTTCGTATTCATTTTCATCACCGTTTTGATCGACATGATCGGTTTCGGCATCATCATTCCGGTGATGCCGCAATTGATCATGGAGCTGACCGGTCAGCCCGTCGGGACGGCGGCGGTGATGGGCGGCCTGCTGATGGGCACATTCGCCTTCACGCAATTCATCTTTGCCCCGATTATCGGCGGGCTGAGTGATCGCTATGGCCGTCGCGGCATCCTGTTGTTCGCCATGCTCGGCTTCACCCTTGATTATCTGATCATGGGCACCGCAACGACCTTTCTCGTGCTCTTCCTCGGCCGGATGCTGTCGGGCGTGTTCGGTGCGACCTATACGACGGCGAATGCCTATATCGCCGACATTACCGATGCCAAGGACCGCGCCGGACGGTTCGGGATGATGGGGGCCGCTTTCGGCCTCGGTTTCATTCTCGGCCCGGTGATCGGCGGTCTGCTCGGCGACCTCAATCCGCGCTACCCCTTCTTTGCCGCCGCAGCGCTGGCGGGCGCCAATTTCATCTATGGCTATTTCATTCTGCCCGAGACATTGAGCCTTGCGAACCGGCGGCCCTTCAATATCCGCCGCGCCAACCCGTTCGGCTCGCTGATGCAGATGCGCCAATACCCGGTCGTGTTTTCCATGCTGGTCGCGGCTTTCCTGTTCTTTCTCGGGCACGCCTCCTTCCCGGCGCTCTGGACCTATTTCTCGACCCTGCGCTTTGGCTGGACGCCGCGCGATATCGGGCTGTCGCTGATGGCCGTCGGGCTCGCCTCGGCGATCGTGCAGGGCGGACTGACCCGCATCATTGTCGCCAAGATTGGCGAATGGCGCGCCTATGCGATCGGTTTCTCGATCGCTGCCCTGGCCTATATCGGCTATGGCCTGGTCAGCGAAGTCTGGGTGTTCTACGTGATCATGGCGTTTGGCGCCTTTGGCGGTATTGGCGGCCCGGCGATGCAGTCAATCTGTTCGCGTCTGGTTCCGGCCAACAGCCAGGGCGAATTGCAGGGGGCGATGTCGAGCCTGCAGAGCCTGTCCATGGTGATCGGACCGCTCACCCTGCCCCTGGTGTTTCGTTATTTCACCACCGATGCCGCGCCGATCTATCTGCCCGGTGCAGCCTTCCTGATGGCCTCCGTGCTGACGGTTCTTGCCCTGATTGTCGGCCTGTCCTCGCGTGGCAAGGACGTCACAACCCTCAAGTCTGCAGCCCGGGTTGAGGCAGAATGAGGTGGCAGGTCTTGCTTTGAGGGACAGTTTCGCCCATAACGCCCGGCTTCCCCGGCATGGACCGGGACGGAAACAAAGTCGACCGGTCGCGGTTGCCCCAGAGTGACGATGAGCTCGACGCGTAAACGCCTTTATATCAAGACCTATGGGTGCCAGATGAATGTCTATGATTCCGAAAGGATGAAAGACGTTCTGACCCCGCTGGGCTATGAGACGTCGGATGCGCCCGAGGGCGCAGACCTGGTCATCATCAATACCTGCCATATTCGCGAGAAGGCGGCGGAGAAGCTGTATTCCGACCTCGGACGCCTGCGCCCCTTCAAGGAGGCCAAGGCGAGCTCTGGCGGCATGACCATCGCCGTCGCCGGCTGTGTCGCCCAGGCCGAGGGCGCCGAGATCATGCGGCGCGCGCCGACCGTCGATCTCGTGGTCGGACCGCAGAGCTATCACAAGCTTCCCGAATTGATCGCGCGCGCCCATCGGGCCCGCGGCGAAGCGCTCGACACTGAATTCGAAGTCGAGGACAAGTTCGACCAATTGCCGGTCGAGCGCCATGTCGAGGGATATTCGGCTTTCGTGACCGTGCAGGAAGGTTGCGACAAGTTCTGCACCTTCTGTGTCGTGCCCTATACGCGCGGCGCGGAATGGTCGCGCCCGGTTGATCAGCTGGTCGACGAGATCCGCCGCTTGGCCGCCAAGGGTGTGCGCGAAATCACCTTGCTCGGCCAGAACGTCAATGCCTTCCACGGCGCACCGCCAGCCGGCCGCGAGGCCGATGGCCCCTGGGGTCTTGGCCAGCTCTTGCGCCATCTCGCCCTGATCGGCGGGATTGAGCGCGTGCGCTACCTGACCAGCCATCCGCGCGACATGGATGAGGCGCTGATTGCCGCCCATCGCGATGAATCCAAGATCATGCCCTATCTGCATTTGCCGATTCAAAGCGGATCGGACCGGATCCTCAAGGCGATGAACCGTCAGCACACCTATGCCGAATACGCCGATCTGATCGCCCGCATGCGTGAAGTCCGGCCGGATATCGCCATTTCCGGCGATTTCATCGTCGGCTTTCCCGGTGAAACCGATGCCGATTTCGAGGACACGATGCGCTGCGTGCGCGAGATCGGTTATGCCAGCGCCTTCTCGTTCAAATATTCACGCCGCCCGGGAACGCCCGGCGCGGCAATGCCGAACCAGATCGACGAGACGCTGAAGACCGAGCGCCTGCATGCCCTGCAGGCCCTGCTCGACGAACAGCAGACCGCCTTCAACCGCTCGCAGATCGGCCGCACTTTGCCGGTCCTGTTCGAGAAGGCGGGCCGGATTGCCGGGCAATTGCATGGCCGCAGCCCCTATCTCCAGTCGGTGCATGTCGATGGACCGGCCGGGCTGATCGGCAAGATCGGACTGGTCGAGATTGAGGCCGGATCACGCAACTCCCTGTCGGGGCGACTGGTCGGCTCGGAGCGTGACGCCGCGTGAGTCCTGTGAAACCCCCATCGAAAAGCCGCGCCGCCAAGCCGCGCCGTGAAGTCTCCGAAGGTCTGCATTTCGACGATGTCGAACGGCTGCGCGGCATGGTTGGTGCCGGCGACCGCTTCCTGATCCTGATCGAGGAAGAGCTCGGCGTGCGGCTGAGCGCGCCCGGCGGCGGCCAGATCGTGATTGCGGCCGGCGATCCGCAGGCCCGTGACGACGCCAAGCGCGTGCTCAAGGGCCTCTATGCCAGCCTGGCGCACGGGTTGACCTGCGACGAAGCGACGGTTCGTGCCGCCCTGCGCATGCGCGATGGCGGCGATCTGCCGAGCCAGCCCGATGACGGCGTCATCCGGGTGCCACGCGGTGCCAGCCTGATCGCGCGCACCGAAGGCCAGCGCGCCTATGTGCGGGCGCTGAAGAATGACAAGGCCTATGACCTGATTTTCGGTGTCGGCCCGGCCGGCACCGGCAAGACCTTGCTGGCGGTCGCCTATGGCGCTGCCATGCTGGTCCAGCGCAAATTCGAGAAGCTGATCATCACGCGTCCGGCGGTCGAGGCCGGCGAGAAGCTCGGCTTCCTGCCCGGCGATCTCAATGAGAAGGTCGACCCCTATCTGCTGCCGGTCTGGGATGCCCTGGCCGACACGCTGGGGCGGGCCGAGCTGGAACGCATGCGCGCCGATGGCCGGATTGAAGTGGCGCCGATCGCTTTCATGCGCGGCCGCACGCTCAATCGCGCCTTTGTGATTGTCGACGAGGCGCAGAATACCTCGCGCGCCCAGATGCAGATGGTGCTGACCCGTCTCGGTGAGGGGTCGCGCATGGCCGTCACCGGCGATCCGAGCCAGTGCGATCTCCTGCCGCGCGATCCGTCGGGCCTGCCCCATGCGCTCGATATCCTGGCTCAGACCAAGGGCGTGGCGACAATCCGCTTCACACGTGCCGATGTCGTGCGCCATGATCTCGTCGCCCGCATCGTTGCGGCCTACGAGGATGATTTGCGCGACAGGGGCGGGGCGAGATCCTCATGAATGCTGTTGACCTGATCGTTGAGGATGATGCCTGGAAGTGCATCGAGGGCAAGACCCGTCTGGTCGAGCTGGCGATAGCGGCTGCGGAGGCGGAAATCACCGATGCCCTGCCCGGCGTGGTGGCCGTTCTGCTGACCGATGACGACGCGATGACGGAGCTCAATACGCGTTTCCGTCAGAAGCCGGCGCCGACCAATGTATTGTCCTTCCCGGCATCGGAACATGCTGCCAATCATCTGGGCGATATCGCGCTGGCCTCCGGTGTGATCATGCGCGAAGCCTATGAGCGCGCCGTGCCCCTGGCGGACCATCTGCGTCATCTGGTCGTGCATGGATTCCTGCATCTGCAGGGTTATGATCACCAGGATGATGACGAGGCGCTGGTGATGGAAGAGATCGAGCGCCGGGCACTGGCCCGGCTGGGCGTTGCGGACCCTTATCGCAACATGGGCGATGATGGAACGGATCCCGATGAGTGAGGTTGAAGACAGTCCTGACGAGGATACCCGGTCCTGGTTCGGGAGGATTTTCGGCGGCCCCGAGGAGGTGAAGGTCCTGGACACAAGGCAGCCCGGCCCGCCCAAACCCCCGGCCTCGCCCACTTTCGCGATCGATCCGGATGCGCTTGACGATTTGCGGGTGGCCGATGTGATGGTGCCGCGCGCCGACATTATCGGTGTCGAGGTTTCCACGCCGCTGGGCGAGCTGGTGCAAGCCTTTGCCAGGGCGGCACATTCGCGCCTGCCGATCTATCGCGAGACGCTCGACGACCCGATCGGCGTCGTTCATATCAAGGATCTGATCGTTCACCTGGCGCCCGGCGAAGATGGCGAGCGCGAGGCCGGCTGGGCCGATCGCAAGGTCTTGCCGGCCATCAGCCGCCCCTTGCTGTTTGCCCCGCCTTCCATGCGCGCGACGGACCTGCTGCGCCGCATGCAGGGGCGCCGCATGCATCTTGCCCTCGTGGTCGACGAGTATGGCGGCACGGACGGGCTGGTCACCTTTGAAGATCTGATCGAACCCATCGTCGGCGATATCGAGGATGAACATGATGACGATGACGCGCCGGCGATCCGTGCGCGCGGTCCGGGTGTCTGGGATGTCGAGGCACGGGCCGAAATCGACGCCTTCGAACTGGTCGTTGGCGAAGAGATCGCCGGACCGGACGAGGATGAGGATGTCGACAGCCTCGGCGGGCTCGTCTTCACGCTGACCGGCCGGGTTCCCGAGCGCGGCGAAGTGATCCGCCACCCCAAGGGTTATGAGTTCGAAGTGCTTGAAGCTGATCCGCGCCGCATCAAGCGGATGCGGGTGCGTGCGACCCACTGGACCAATCCCCCGGCGGGTCCGGGTGACGGGATCGACCAGTCTTGACCCGGCGCGCCTGGTATTTGCCCGGGCGATTGCGCAGCCGCATCAGTGCGGCGAAGGGCTGGCCGCTTGCCCTGATGCTGGGGGTGAGCGGGGCGCTTTCCTCCTTCGCGATGGCCCCGTGGCATATCTGGCCGCTGCTGATCGTCAGCCTGGCGATCCTGCTCTGGAGTGTTGATGGTGCACGCCGTCACGCACGGCCGCTGCGCGCCACATTCTGGCGCGGCTTCCTGTTCGGCTTCGGATATTTCCTCGCCGGCATGTTCTGGCTGGCCAATGCCTTCATCAATCGCGGCCCGGAATTCATTCCCCTGATCCCGATCGCGGTGCCGGCGCTGGCCGCGCTGCTCGCGGCCTTCTGGGGCGCGGCGATGGCGGCCTATGCCGTCCTGGCACAAAGGTCGGAATGGCGCATTCTGGTGTTTGCTGTGTGCCTCGGCGTGTTCGAGTGGCTGCGCGGGCATATGTTTGGCGGCCTGCCCTGGAATTTGCCGGCCTATGCCTGGCCTGCCGGCGGCGCGGTCAGCCAGACCGCCTCATGGTTCGGCGTTTACGGCCTGTCCATGCTCACAGTCCTGACCCTGGTCTCGCCGGCGATAGCCTTTGGGGCCGGCCTGAGCCTGCGCCGCCTGATGCCGGGCATGGCGGGTGCGGCGATCTTGCTGATCCTGTTCAGCTTTGGTGCGCTGCGCCTGCAGGAGGCCGATCCCGGCCTGCAGCCGGGCATCCGTCTGCGCATCGTGCAATCGGCGGTCACCCAGGCGGAAAAATGGGGCGAGGGCGGTTCCCTGCTGGCGCGCGACCGCTATCTCAGCCTGACGGCGGCGCCCGGCCTCGAACAGGTCACGCATGTGCTTTGGCCCGAAGGCGCGCTGCCGATCTACATGCTCGAGGATGGCGCAACGCTCAGCCTGATCGGCGAAATCCTCGGCGATGACCAGGTCTTGATGACCGGCATTAATCGCCGCTCGCAGACCGAGGAGGGCGATAGTTATTACAACTCGCTGGCGGTGCTGCGCTATCATGGCGGCGCTCCGCGCATTGTCGGCCTGTATGACAAGGTCTTGCTGGCTCCGTTCGGCGAGACCATCCCGTTTTCCGGCCTGCTGTCGGCGATCGGGTTTGCCGAGTTTGCGCGCCTGCAATTTACCCCTGGTGCCGGTCCCTTTGTGATGGACCTTCCGGGGGCGCCGCCGGTCATGCCGCTGATTTGTTACGAGGGAATATTCCCGAACTTCGTGCGCGGTGGCGATCCGCGGCCAGCCTGGCTGTTCAACCTCTCCAATGATGCCTGGTTCGGCGACACAAGCGGGCCGCGCCAGCATGTCAACCAGACGCGGTATCGCTCGATCGAGACCGGTTTGCCGATGATTCGCTCTGCCTCGCGCGGCGTATCGGGCGTCATCGACGCGCTGGGACGCATGCCGGTTATCATTCAACCCGGCGCCGAGGGCGCCTATGATGTTGATTTGCCGCGACCGATTGCTGCTCCGCTCTACGTCTTTTGGGGTGACTGGCCCTTCTGGATCATCGCCCTGTCTGTGATTGCAGGCATTATTTTACAGCGACGTAAAGTGGTAGAAAAATATTTCAAATCTCTTTGGTGACCAGATAGTGATTATGCCGGGCAGCCCCGCTCATGTTAGCTATCGGCTATAGTCCTGGGGCGATTGGCCCTGAAATGAGGTGAATACATGCAGAAGGCAAATCCCCGTGTCCCCAATCCGGTCGACATGCATGTGGGGTCGCGCATCCGGCTGCGTCGTCAGCTGATGAAAATGAGTCAGGAAAAGCTTGGTGACGAACTGGGCGTGACATTCCAGCAGGTGCAGAAATACGAACGCGGCGCCAACCGGGTTGGCGCCAGCCGGCTCTACAGGCTGTCGCGTGTGCTTGAAGTGCCGGTCCAGTTCTTTTTCGAGGACCTGTCGGACAAGCCCCTGATCTCGGGCATGGCAGAGGGCGATCAGACCCCGATCGTCTATAATTTCATCCAGAGTTCCGACGGCGTCTCGCTTGCCGAGGCTTTCTCGCGCATCGGCGATGCGAAAGTACGCCGGCGAGTGCTTGAGCTCGTGCGCACGCTCGCGGCCGAACAGGATGAGCTGGCGCAGTAGCGCGCCCGGCTGTTCCCAGAATTGTTCATCGAACGGATCAGCCATCGCAAGCGGGCAGCCACCGGCATGGGTCCGGCATGGATCCGGCAAGGATAGGGCAGTGCTGCAGCAGCGCTGACGCAATGCGTGCGGGGCCGGCAAAAATTCGCTAAGCCGCCAAGGATGACAGATCAACTCAACGCTTCCGGAGACTTCCGGCTGTTTGGCCGCCACAAGGGCAAGCCCCTTTCTGCGCGTCAGCAGACGCTTGTCGACACGCTGCTGCCAAGGATCGATCTTCCGCCGCAAGGCGAGATCGACCCTGCACTGCTGGATCCGGCCAAGACCGTCCATATTCTCGAGATCGGCTTTGGCAGCGGCGAGCATCTCGTCGCCCAGGCGAGCGGCCACCCGCACGCGCTCCATGTCGGGATAGAGCCCTTCGTCAACGGGGTCGCGAAAACACTGGCGGCGATCGAGGACGGAGACTTGGGCAATGTCCGTCTGCACCGGGGCGATGCGCGCGATATGCTGCCGCGCTTCGCCGATGCGTGTTTCGACAGGATCTTCCTCTTGTTTCCAGACCCGTGGCACAAGAAGCGGCACGCCAAGCGGCGTTTGATCCAGCAATCGACCCGCGATGCTTTTGCCCGCATTCTCAAGGCAGGCGGACAATTTCGCGTCGCCACCGATGTGAAGTCCTATGCCGATCACGCGATGATCGAATTTACCGGCGATGCGCGCTTCGAGTGGACCGCCAACAGCGCCGCTGACTGGCGGTTTGCCCCGGCCGATCATGTCCGCACGCGCTATGAGACCAAGAATCTGGGCGATTGCGCACCGGTCTTCATGGATTTCATCCGACGCCCGGACGCTCCCTTGCCAAGTGCCGATAACGGGGCTATATAGCCGCCATACACAAGTTCGATCGCATTGGATGATGCTATCGAGCGGTCGCCTAACGGCGGCCGCTCTTTTTGTTACTACTCATGGAGCCGCTGGCTTGAAGACGAAGACACCACAGGATATCCGCATCCTAAATCTGGCCGAGCCGGTTGCTGCCGAGCTCGGGCTGGAAATCGTGCGTGTGCGGGTCCTGTCCGGAAAACGCGCCCGACTCCAGATCATGGCCGATCGCGCCGACAGTGCCATTGATGTTGCCGATTGTGCGCGTTTGTCGCGCGGCATTTCAGGGGCGCTGGAATCGGAAGATCCGATTTCCGGCGAGTACGATCTTGAGGTATCATCCCCGGGCATTGACCGCCCTTTGACCACGCTGGCGCATTTCGAGCGCTGGGCGGGCAATGAGGTCAAGATCGAGCTGGACCGCCTTGCGGAGGGCCGCAAGCGTTTCAGGGGAATTCTCGCCGGTGTCGAGGCAGAAAATGTACTGCTCGACGCGGAAGGCGAAGAAGACACAACGCTGATCCCGTTTGACTGGATCATCGACGCCAAGCTGGTTTTGACGGACGCCTTGATCGAGGCGAATTTGAAAGCGCGCGCCGAGGCGCCCGCGACGACCGAAGGAGACGAATGATGTCGCAGTCCATCGTAACGGGGAACTTCCGATGAGCATTGGTGTCAGCGCCAACAGGCTTGAATTGCTGCAGATCGCGCGTGCCGTAGCGGCCGAGAAGTCGATCAGCGAATCGATTGTGATCGAGGCGATTGAAGAAGCGATTCAGAAGGCCGCCAAGTCCCGCTATGGCGCCGAAAACGACATCCGCGCCAAGATCGACACCAAGACCGGCGAGCTGTCGCTGACCCGTTGCATGACGGTCGCCGAAGAAGTCGAGAATGACAGCCAGGAAATTTCCCTCGTCGAAGCGCGCAAGATCGACAAGACGGCTGAAATCGGCACCGTTCTCTCCGACGAATTGCCGCCGATCGAATTCGGTCGCGTCGCATCGCAGACCGCCAAACAGGTCATCACGCAGAAAGTGCGCGAAGCCGAGCGGGCGCGTCAGTTTGACGAGTACAAGGATCGTGTCGGCGAGATCATCAACGGCATCGTCAAGCGTGTTGAATATGGCAATGTGATCATGGATCTCGGCCGCGCCGAGGGTATTATCCGCCGCGCCGACGGCATCCCGCGCGAGAATTTGCAGACCAATGAACGCGTTCGTGCCTATATCTATGATGTCCGCCCGGAAGTCCGCGGTCCGCAGATCTTCCTGTCGCGCGCCCATCCGGACTTCATGGCCGCCCTGTTCGCGCAGGAAGTGCCTGAAGTCTATGAAGGCATCATCGAGATTTCCGCCGTTGCCCGTGACCCGGGCAGCCGGGCCAAGATTGCGGTGATTTCAAACGACGCCTCGATCGATCCGGTCGGCGCCTGTGTCGGTATGCGCGGTTCGCGCGTCCAGGCTGTGGTTTCCGAACTGGCCGGCGAGAAGATCGACATCATCCCGTGGTCGGACGATCCGGCGACGTTTATCGTCAATGCCTTGCAGCCGGCCGAAGTATCCAAGGTCGTGCTCGACGAGGAAGACCGCCGCATTGAAGTCGTGGTGCCGGACGAGCAGCTTTCGCTCGCCATTGGCCGCCGCGGCCAGAATGTGCGCCTGGCCTCGCAGCTGACCGGCTGGTCGATCGATATCCTCACCGAGGAAGAAGAATCCGAACGCCGCCAGCGCGAATTTGCTGAACGCACGGCCCTCTTCACCGGCGCGCTTGATGTCGATGAAGTCATCGCCCAGTTGCTGGCGACCGAAGGCTTCACCGATGTCTCGGAAATCGCCTATGTCGGCCTTGGCGAAATTGCTGCCATTGAGGGCTTCGACGAGGATACGGCCGAAGAGATCCAGGCTCGTGCCCGCGATTATCTCGACCGTGTTGCCGGCGAGCAGGACGTCAAGCGCAAGGAGCTCGGGGTCGATGACGCCGTGCTCGAGGTTGAAGGCATTGATCTGCCGATGGCCGTGGCGCTCGGCGAGAATGATATCAAGACGGTCGAGGACCTTGCTGGCCTGGTCACCGATGACCTGCGCGGCTGGTTCGAGACCGTCAATGGCGAACGCGTTCGTCAGCCCGGCGTGCTGGAGGCTTTCGAGCTTTCCGCGGAAGATGCCGAAATGCTGATCATGCGCGCCCGTGTCATCGCCGGCTGGATCGCCGAGGAAGACATGCCGGTTCGTGAAGTCGTGGAAGTCGAGGATGATGATCCCGATGCCCATGTCTTCGACGTCGAAAACATGAATCTGGCGGAGCTGGAAGCGGAGGCTGCGGCCTTGGGTCTCGACCTTGACGCGGCTGTCGCCGACGAGGAGGAGCAGGCTGAGTAATCCAAAGGCGGCGACAGTGGCGATCCGGGAAAAGCGATGTATTGCTTCCGGTGAGGTCAAGGACGAGGCGGAACTTATCCGCCTCGTGATTGGCCCGGGAGACGAGGTTTTCCCCGACATTGCCGCCAAATTGCCGGGCCGTGGCATCTGGATCAGTGCCGATCGCGATGCGGTCGAGAAGGCCGCCAAGAAGGGCCTGTTCAACCGGTCAGCCGGTCGGGCAGTCAAGGTTCCGGACGGGCTGGCGGACATGATCGAGGCGCAATTGGCCGCCCGCGCACTGAGCCTTCTGGGTCTGGCGCGGCGCGCCGGAGCTGTGGCCCTTGGATTTGATGCCGCGCGCATCGCCCTGAAGGCCGGACGACCGGCCTGGAGGATCGAGGCGCTCGACGGCGCCGAGGACGGACGCACGAAGCTCGACCGGTTGGCCCAGGCCGCCTGGGGCGAGATTCCGGTTGCCAGCGGTTTTACCGCCGAGCAATTGGGCGAGGCGCTCGGCCGCGGTACGGTCGTGCATGGAGTCCTGACCGGTGGCGCGCAAGTGCGGGCTTTCGGTGTGACAATGGGGAAGCTTCAGGGCTTCCGGCCGCCGGCTTCCTGAACCGGGAGCTGCGGCAGATGCCGCAACAGCGGTTGAATACGGGGTGGAGGTCGCTAGGTTAGCGACCCTTCAGGCCGGATCAGGTATGAACAGCGCGGATTTCCGGCACTCGGCTACCGGAAGAGCCCGTCAAACGATAGCCGAACTTGGAAGGCTCGCATGAGCGACGCAGACGACAATAATTCCTCCGGCCGCCGGCCGCTCTCTCTGAAACGACCCGGTTCGGGCACCGTGCAGCAAAGTTTTGCGCGCGGACGTTCGAAGGCCGTGGTGGTCGAAAAGAAGCGAAAACGTGTGGTCACACCAGGCAAGGACTCAGGTCCGGCCGGTGGGAGGGGCCCTGGTGGCGCAGGCGCCAACAAGGGTGAGTCCGCGCTTGCCGCGAAAGCCCGTCAACTGGGGCTGTCCGAGGAAGAACTCGTTTCGCGCCAGCGGGCCATTGCCCGCGCTCGTGCCGAGTCCGCCGATCGCGACGCCAAGAAGAAACTGGAAGATGCCGAGCGTTCCGCCCGCGCCGATGCGGAGCGTGAAAACCTCGATCAGCTGAAGGCCCGCGAAGCCAATCAGATCAAGGAAGCGCAACGCGATGCCGAAGCCGAAGTCGAGGCGCGCCGCCTGGCTGAAGCCGATGCGTCCCGTGATGCCGATGACGGTCCGAAAAAGGGCGATGGCGAAGCGCGCCGCAAGCCCGTCGCCGAAAAGCGTCCGCAACGCCCGCTTGACGGTGCCGATCTGCCCGATCCGGCCGCGACGCTCGACGCCATGGGCGGACGTGTCAAACGCAAGGGTCCGCCGATCAGCGCCGGCCCGGTCAAGCCGGCCCAGCAACAAACGCCAGCGCGCGCCAAGGCTGATAGCCGCCGCCGCGGCAAGCTGACGATCCAGAACATCCTCGAGGGTGATGAGGACCGTCAACGTTCCCTGGCTTCGGTTCGCCGTGCCCGTGAGCGTGAAAAACAGCGCCGCAGTGATGGCACGACAGCGCGAGAGAAAATTTCCCGCGAAGTCACTGTTCCGGAATCGATCACCATTGCCGATCTGGCAAACCGGATGGCCGAACGCTCCATGGACGTCATCAAATACCTGATGAAACAGGGCCAGATGGTCCGTATGGACGACGTTCTGGAAGCCGATGATGCCGAGCTGATCGTCGAGGACTTCGGTCACACGGTGAAACGGGTTTCCGAATCCGACGTCGAGACCGGCTTCATCGCCAGCGACGATCCGGACGAGAGCAAGGTCAAGCGCGCACCGGTCGTGGCGATTATGGGTCATGTCGATCACGGCAAGACCTCCCTGCTCGACGCCCTGCGTTCAACCGATGTGGTGTCCGGCGAGGCCGGTGGCATCACCCAGCATATCGGTGCCTATCAGGTGCAGTTGAAGTCGGGCGACAAGATCACCTTCCTCGACACGCCGGGCCATGCGGCCTTCTCCGCCATGCGTTCGCGCGGCGCCGAAGCGACCGATATTGTCATCATCGTGGTGGCAGCCGACGATTCCGTGAAGCCGCAAACCATCGAGGCGATCAAATTCGCCAAGGCGGCCGGCACACCGATCATCGTGGCCGTCAACAAGATCGACAAGCACGAAGCCGATCCGCAAAAGGTCATCACTGACCTGTTGCAACAGGATATCGTGGTTGAGGCCATGTCCGGCGACGTCCAGTCCGTCAATATCTCCGCCAAGAAGCGGATTGGTCTTGATGAGCTGACCGACGCCATTCTGCTCCAGGCCGAATTGCTCGATCTGAAAGCCAATCCGGACCGCGATGCCGAAGGCGTCGTGATCGAGAGCAAGATCGACAAGGGCCGCGGCTCGGTCGCGACTGTTCTGGTTCGCCGCGGTACGCTGAAGCGCGGCGATCTGCTGGTTGCCGGTGGTCAGTGGGGCCGTGTGCGCGCCCTGACCAATGAGCGTGGCCAGACCCTGTCGGAAGCCGGTCCGTCGGTTCCGGTCGAAGTCCTGGGTCTCGATGGCGCTCCCGATCCGGGCGAAGTGTTTGCCGTGGTCGAGAATGAAAGCCGGGCGCGCGAGATCGCGATGTACCGTCAACGCAAGACCCGCTCTGCTGCGGGCAGCCAGAATGTCGGCCTGGGCACCTCGCTCGAACTGATGATGGCGCGTCTGCAGGAAAACCAGACCAAGGAAATGCCACTGCTGATCAAGGCAGATGTGCAGGGCTCGGCGGAGGCCATCAAGCAATCGCTCGAGCGGCTCGGCAATGACGAGGTCCAGGCGAAAATCGTGCTCGCAGCGCCAGGCGGCGTGAATGAGGGCGATGTGCTGCTGGCCAAGTCCTCCGGCTCGCCAATCTTCGCCTTCAATGTCCGCGCCAATAAACAGGCCCGTGACCTTGCCGAGCGTGAAAAGGTCGAGATCCGCTATTATTCGGTGATCTATGATGTCATCGATGATGTGCGCAATACGATGGAAGGCATGCTGGCTCCGGAGAAGCGCGAAAACTTCATCGGTTACGCCGACATACTGGAAGTCTTCAACATCACCCGCTTCGGCAAGGCTGCCGGTTGCCGCGTGACCGAAGGCACCGTCAAGCGCGGTTGTGGCGTGCGCCTGCTGCGCAACGATACCGTCGTGCATGAAGGCCATCTGTCGACCCTGAAACGCTTCAAGGAAGAAGTGAAAGAAGTGAAAGCCGGCACCGAGTGCGGCATGGGCTTCATCGAGTATCAGGAGATCCAGAAGGGCGACAAGATCGAGTGCTTCGAGATCATCGAAGTGCCTCGCAAGCTTGAGAGCCGCGGCTAGGGCCTGACGCCTTAGCGCAAGACATGAAAAGGGCGGCTCCGGTGGGGCCGCCCTTTTCTGTGTCGGATCGCGCGCTCCCGCCCCGGATTTTCTGCCGCGCCTATTGCAGCACCAGGCTCTGATCCGGCGAGGCGTAATTGGCATAATCCTGATGCTGGATCACCTGGCCGTCACGCACTGTGATGACGGTGACTTGCGGGGCGTGCCAGCGGAAGGTTTGCCCCTCGGTCTCGGTCGGATAGAGGGCGTTGACCTCACCCATGAAGACCACGCGGCCATTGCTTTCGAAGACGGTGTCCCACACGAAGCCCAGCTCGATGGGGTGGTAGGTATCGGCGAAGGCGCGCAGCGCCGTCATCATCGCCTCGCGGCCTTCATGATGCAGCCCGTCCACGCCGATATCCTCACCGAGGGCGGTCGGGTCGTCGAACACGGCATTTCCGGCGAGAAAACCTTCCATCGTGTCCCAGTCGACGGCGGAATAGGCAGCCATGTATTCGCGGGCGATGTGTTCGGCGCCCGGGGTGGGCTGGGCGAGCGCGCCGGTCGCAAACAGGGCGATGGCGG
>JBNMNI010000003.1:0-21915 GCA_051275375.1 Maricaulis sp.
GGCGGGCTCGTTGGTAACGGGCCGGCTGCGGGTGAGATTTTGTCCTATCTTGGGGGTCTTCAATGTTGATGAAGCAAAACTTCCGCAAGCTTCTGCTTGTGAGCACGGCATGCGCGTTGATCGCGGCTTGCGCAGATACATCCATCTCGTCTCCGGGCGACACGAATGTCGGCACGCCTCCGGCGACCGGCGGCGGCGGTGGCGGCACCGCCAATACCGTGATCGACCTGGTCCCGGCCGGCGGCTGCGGCACCGGCTCGATCCGCGAGACCAGCGTCACCAATGGCACGATCACGATCAATGCCTGCGAAATCACGGGCAATATCACCTCCAACACGACCATCGCCGCCAATGCGGGCGTGATCATCACCGGCCCGGTCTTCATCGGTCTCGATGATGGCTCCGTCGCCCAGAAGGCAGCGGGCGAAGCGGCTGGCGGCACGCCGGTGACACTGACGATCAATGCCGGCGCCACCCTGTTTGGCGCCGCCGGGTCCGACTATATCGTCGTGACGCGCGGTTCGCGCATTGAAGCCAATGGCGCCGCCGATTCGCCGATCGTCATGACCTCGCGCTCCGATATCGAAGGCACTGTGGGTGCCAATGAAATCGGTCTGTGGGGCGGTCTGATCATCAATGGTCGCGCACCGATCAATGCCTGTATCGATGGCACTGCGGTTGGCGGCTCGGCCGATTGCGAAAAATCCGGCGAAGGCTCTTCCGGCCTGTTCGGCGGCGATAATCCAGCCGACAATTCCGGCACGCTGAACTATCTGCAGGTCCGCTTTGCCGGCTTCAAGGTCAATGCCGAAGACGAGCTCAATGGTATCGCCTTCCAGGGCGTCGGCAGCGGCACGGACGTCGATTACGTCCAGGTCCACAATAATGCCGATGACGGCATCGAAATGTTCGGCGGCACGGTCGATCTGCGCCACATGGTGCTGACCGGCAATTCCGATGACAGCATGGATTATACCGATGGCTGGACCGGCCGGGCGCAATTCGTCCTGGTGGAACAGTCCAATGATGGCGATCAGGGCTTCGAGTTCGACAATCGCTCGTCGAATTTCAACCTGCTGCCGCGTTCCAACCCGACCATTTCCAACTTCACCCTGATCGGCCAGCGCCTCGGCACCGGTTCGAATGATTCCGATCAGGGCATGCTGATCCGCGCCGGCACGGCCGGTTCGCTCAATAACGGCATTGTCGTCGATTTCGGCGATCAGTGTCTGGATATTGATGATGACGGCACATTCGACCGTATCGGCGCATCCGGCGCTGCGGGCGATGAAACCCTGACCATCCAGTCGACCGTTCTCGATTGCGTCACCAATTTCTCGGAAAGCGCCGGCGATCCGGTGGTTGTTTCGACCTGGTTCCTGAGCCAGGCCAATAATGCCGAGATCGACAATACGCTGTCGGGTCCTTTCCCCGGCCCGGTCGAGCTGGCGGTCACCGCCCGCGACATGAATGCGATCGATGCCTGGTTTGAACCCGTCTCCTATATCGGTGCCTTTTCCGGCATCGAGACGGCGGCCTCCAACTGGGCTGCCGGCTGGACCTATGAATTGTTCGCCGATCCGGGCTGCCCGACCGGCACCACTGAATCGTCGGAAGTGCTCAATGGCGACCGTGTCTGCCAGATCACCGGCAATGTGACCGCCGACCTGCACCTGACCCGCGGTTCGGTCTATGAACTTGTCGGCCCGGTCTTCGTCGGCGTTGATCGTGGTCCCGATGCGGCCAGCCCGCTGCCTTCAGGCATTGCGGCCCAGCTGACGATTGACCCGGGCGTCACCGTCTTCGGTTCTGCCGGTTCCGACTATATCGTCGTCACCCGCGGCTCGAGCATCCGCTCCAATGGTACGCGTACCGCGCCGGTTATCCTGACGGCCCGCTCCGACGTCGAAGGCACTGTCGGTGTCAATGAAATCGGTCAATGGGGCGGTCTGGTCCTCAATGGCCGCGCACCGATCAATGCCTGTATCGACGGCACCGCTACCGGCGGCACCGTGGATTGCGAGAAATCCGGCGAAGGCTCTTCGGGCCTGTTCGGCGGCGCTGATCCGACGGATGACTCCGGCAATATCTTCTACACCCAGGTCCGTTATGCGGGCTTCAAGGTGAATGCCGAAGACGAACTCAACGGCATCGCCTTCCAGGGCATCGGCAATGGTACCGAAGTCGATTACGTCCAGGTCCACAATAATGCCGATGACGGTATCGAAATGTTCGGCGGCGCCGTCGATCTGCGCCACATGGTGCTGACCGGCAATTCCGACGACAGCATGGACTACACCGATGGCTGGGTCGGACGGGCGCAATTCGTCATCGTCCAGCAATCGGCCGATGGCGATCAGGGCTTCGAGTTCGACAATCGTTCGTCGAACTTCAACCTGCTGCCACGCTCCAACCCGATGATCGCCAACTTCACCCTGATCGGCCAGCGCCTCGGCACCGGCTCGAATGACTCAGACCAGGGCATGTTGATCCGTGCCGGCACCGCAGGTGCCCTGTACAACGGTATCGTGATCGATTTCGGCAATGAGTGCCTGGACATTGATGATGACGGCACGTTTGACCGCATCGGTGCCAGCGATGCGGCAGGCGATGAGGCTTTGACCATCCAGTCGACCGTTCTCGATTGCGTGACCAATTTCTCGGAAAGCGCGGGCGATCCGGTCGATGTCTCGACCTGGTTCCTGGGTCAGACGGGTAATGCGGAAATCACCCATTCGATGTCCGGCTTCACCTTCATCCCGGCCGATAGCGGCGTGGTTCCAGGCGCAACCGAACTGGCTGTGACCCCGACCGACGTCAATGCGATCGACCCGTGGTTCACCTCCACCAGCTATATCGGTGCCGTCGCTGACGCCTCCGACACCTGGTACCAGGGCTGGACTTTCCAGGTCACCCCGTAACGCACGACCTCACTCCCGGCCGGCTGATGCCGGCCGGGAAATGGTTCTGTTCAACCGCAGTCTCACGGTGATGAAGATGAAAACCCAAAGAATTGCGCTTATGGCTGCGTTACTGGCGTCGACGACGCTGGTCCCGGTCGCCGCGCTCGCACAAGACGCTCCGCAAGCCGATGCGCCTTCCGACATTACGGACGTCATTCAGGTCCGTTACCAATACATCCCGGATGACCGCCGGGTGACATCCGAGGTCGCGGCCTCGCTGTCGATGGACGATCTGCTGACCACCCGCGACAGCGATCTGGCTGCGGCCCTGGTCCGGATCACCGGCCTGTCGACGACCCAGGGCAAGTTCGTGGTCGTTCGCGGTCTGAATGAACGCTATTCCAACACGCTGCTCAACGGCTCGCCCATGCCGTCGCCGGAACCGTTCCGCCGCGCCGCGCCGCTGGATATCTTCCCGACCAATATCCTCTCCAATGTCCTCGTGCAGAAGACGTTCTCGCCAAGCTTCCCCGGTGAGTTCGGTGGCGGCGTGATCGGGATCGAAACCTCCTCCCTGCCGGAAGACGGTTTTGTCACCCTTGGCGTCAGCGGCAGTTTCAACACCGTCACCACCGGCAATCGCGGCCTGACCTATAATGGCTCCGATACCGACTGGCTGGGCTATGATGACGGTCTGCGTGACATTCCCGGCGAGCTGGCTGCGGTATTCCAGACCACCCGTGTCGGCAATAACCTGCCCGCCGACCAGCAACAGGCCATCGGCCGCTCGCTCGTCAATAGCGAGCTCTGGGTCGTGCAGAATGTCGATACCGACGCCAATGGTTCGGTCTCCTTCAATGCCGGCGATCGCTGGGACTTCGAGAATTTCTCGCTCGGCCTGATTACGGCCCTGCAGTATTCCAATGCCTGGGAGACGCGTGAAGGTCAGCGCGGCAAGGGCCGGATCGATGGTTCCGGCGCGCTCGCCTATGAAAACGGTCCGCCTCTGGCCGACCGTTCCGAAGTCGCCACAGCCGGCAATGGCATCAATAACTTCCTCGGCACCGAGAATACGATCGACGTGTCGGGCATGGTTTCGGTCGGGCTGGATTTCTACAATAACCACACGATCAATTTTCTCTCCATGGCCCTGCGCTCGACCTCGAAAGAGGCCCGCGTGCAGGAGGAATATAATTCCGGCGCCAATGGCGTGTTCCGCAATGACAGCACGGAATGGTTCGAGCGGCAGGTCCTGTTCAACCAGCTGACCGGCGAGCATGTGTTTGACGGTCTGGGCGGGCTTTCGGTCGACTGGCGGATCTCCGATGCGACAGCAACCCGCGACGCGCCGTATCAGCGCAATGCGGAATATGTCTATACGGGCGGCGGCTATGTCTATGAAGGCACCGTCAACGGCAATTCGACCTCCTTCTCCGAAATCGAGGACAATACCTCCGATTACGGCGTCGATCTGGAACTGCCCGTCACGCTGGCCGGCATGGATATGTCGCTGACGGCCGGTTATGCCAATACCAGCCGTGCCCGCGATGCCTGGACGCGCCGGTTTTCGTTTGCTCCTGGTTCGGTCGGCATTCCGTCGGAACTTCTGGGTAGCCGGATCGACTATATCTTCGCGTCACAGAACATCACCGATGAACGCCTGCGGCTGATCGAGACCGGTGGTCTCACCTTGCCGGAAGCCTATCGCGGCGAGCTTGATGTCGAGGCCTTCTATGCCGGCGCCGATGTGCAGCTGACCGATTTCGTGCGGGCCGCTTTCGGCGCCCGTTTCGAGGATGGCGAGCAGAGCGTCGATACGTTCGCCTTCCCGGCCAGTGCCGCGGATTCGGGCGCTGTCGAAACCCATGTGCAGGAAGATTATGTCCTGCCATCGGTGACGCTGACCTGGACCTTTGCCGATAATCTCCAGCTGCGGACCGGTTACTCCCAGACGATCGCGCGCCCGCAATTCCGCGAGCTGGCCTTCGCCGAATTCTTCAATACCGATACCGATCAGCGTTTCCAGGGCAATCCCTACCTGGTGAACACCGATATCACGAGCTATGACGCAAGGCTGGAATACTATTTCGGCCGCGATCAATTCGTGACCATCGGCGCCTTCTACAAGGAGCTGGACAATCCGATCGAGGAATTCATCGTGCCGATCGGCGACGGTCTGAATACCTCCTTCATCAATGCGCCGAGTGCGACCCTGACCGGGGCCGAATTCGAGTTCGAGAAAACCTTCGATTTCTCGGACCGTTGGGACCAGCCCTTCTTCAATGACCGCGAATGGTTCGTGAAGACCAATTACACCTATATCCAGTCGGAAGTGTCTGCCGACGGGAATGTGACCTTGGCCCAGGGTGCCTTCGGCAATCCGCAGGCCCTGGTGCTCAATGCGGCCGGCTTCATCGAAGACGGGCGCGCACTGCAGGGTCAGTCGGAGCATTTGTTCAACGTGCAGGTCGGCTTCGAAACCTTCGATGGCCGGGCGCGCGGTGCCTTGCTCTATAATTATACCAGTGACCGGACCCGGGCTGTCGCCAATCTGTCGGACAGCCTGCCGGAAATCGTCGAGCAGGTGCCGTCCTCGCTCGACTTCGTCTATAGCCGCACGATCGAAGTCGCGGCTGCAGACTGGGATGTCGGTTTGTCGGTCCGCAATATTCTGGGTGATGGCTATCGCGCCACCCAGTCAGCGGGCGGCGTCGAACTGGCCGTGGATACCTATGATCTGGGCACCACTTTCAGCGTCTCGGTCAGCCGGACCTGGTAGTCACAACGGGCGGGGCGGATCTGCGGATCCGCCCCGCTGCAGTGATATAACGATTAACCCCGAAACGTCGTAAAACTGACGTCGATAGCGTGTATCCGGGACATCCAGGACCGACGGGAAACGCCATCAGGACAACGGCACCCGGAGGCGATCGAGGGTGGGCGTTGCAGGCGATGACACAATCTTTGAAATCGATGCCCGCATCCGTCACAGCCCCGGGCCGCGGCCTGTCTGTGGCGCGCTTCATCCCGACGCTGGCCGAGCTGGCGCTGATCTGCCTGATCGCCTGGATTCTGGCGCGTTTCATCTGGCTGATCGCCTTTGGTGCCAGCGCGCTTGATTTCAGAACCGATGCCGGACCAACACGCGCCGCCGCGGCGAGCGCAGCCTTTGCCCCCGATCTCGACCGTTTGCGCGATATGCGCCTGTTTGCCGACCGGCGTTCCGTCGAGCAGGCCGCGCCGGCGGCGGCGAATGTGCCGGAAACCCGGCTCAACCTGTCGCTGACAGGCATACGCCTGGGTGCGACGCCACAAAGCGGCGGCGCCATCATCCAGACCCCGGATAATCGCCAGGCCTTTTTTGCGGCGGGCGCCAGCATTATCGATGGCGTCTCGCTGGCCGAAGTCCAGATCGACCATGTCATCATCAATCGGCGCGGCATTCGCGAGTCGCTCTATCTGCGCGACCAGGCGATCGCCGCATCGCAGGCTGCGGCCTCAAGTGCTGCGGCCGGACCGGCTTCGGTTGGTGGCAACGGCTCCAGCCGCGAGCTGGCCGGTCTGTTCCAGGTCGAGGCGGTGCTCAATGGCGACCGGCTCAGCGGTTACCGCCTGACCGGCGGCAATGAGACCTTGCTGACGACGCTGGGGCTGCGGCTCGGCGATGTCGTGGTCTCCGTCGATGGCCGCACCCTGTCGGATGTCGACGATCTCAACGAATTTTTCGAGGACCTCGAAGGCCGCGACACGCTGGCCTTTTCCATTCTTCGGGGCGGACGCCCCCTGACCCTGCAAGTGGACCTGCCCTGATGTTCGGATTTGCAAAACGCCTGACGGGCGGCCTGTTGGCGCTGGTCATCTTGGCGGCTCAACCTGCTGCGCTTGCGCAAAACTCTGCCCCCCAGGGCAGTGTTGTCAATTTCAACCAGGCCGAGATCCAGGCGGTGATCGATGATGTCTCGGCGGTGACGGGCTATACTTTCATCGTCGACCCCACCGTGCGCGGGCGGGTCACCATTACCTCGCAAGCCCCGCTCAGCCCGGCGCAATATTTCCAGGTCTTCCTGTCGACGATGCGCGTGCATGGCTTCACCGTCGTGCCGACCGCGTCGGGCGCCTATCAGATCGTGCCCGACCAGACCGCCTCGCGCAGTGCCAGCCCGGTCAATTCCGACATTCGCGGCGACCAGTATGTCACCGCTGTGATCCGGCTGAACCATGTCGGTGTGCGTGATGCGCTGACGGTATTGCGCCCGATCCTCAACCCGCAGGGCAGTGTCAATGCGGCGGAGACCGGCAATGTGCTGGTGATCGTCGATTATGCGGAGAATATGGCCCGCATCCGCCAGGTCATCCGCGATCTGGATCGCGATACCTCGGTGTTCGAGATGGTGGAATTGACCAATGTCTCGGCCGGGGAAATGGCCCGCATCATCGATAGCGTCCGCACCCGCAATGGGGCTGGCGAGGATGGAATATCGGTCAATGTGACGATCGCGCCAATCCCGGCCTCCAATACCGTGCTGCTGCGCGGCAATGCCGCGGCTGTTGGCCAGATGGCCGATCTGGTGCGCCGGGTCGACAGCGTCAGCCAGTCCAATCAGAGCTTTCGCGTCATCTATCTCAATTTTGCCGATGGCGAGAATCTGCTGCCGATCCTGGAACAGGTCGTCGAGACGCTGAGCGATGACAGCACGCCGGGACGGCGCCCCTCGGTCTCCTATCACGGGCCGACCAATGCCCTGGTGATCAATGCCGAACCGGACATCCAGCGTTCGCTCGAACTGGTGATCCGCCAGCTCGATATCCGCCGGCCCCAGGTATTGGTGGAGGGCATTATCGTCGAGATCTCGGACACGGCGGCGCGCGAGCTGGGTGTGCAAATGCTGCTGCTCGGCGGCGAGGGCAGTGACAGCCCGCTGGCGATGACGCGGTTTTCGACCAATACGCCCGACCTGCTGGCGCTGGCCGGTGCGGTCGCCTCGCCGGGCCAGGGCGATGATGCCCTCAACACCTCCCTGCGTGATGCGGCGCTGGCCTCTCTGCTGGGCGCGACCGGTGGCTCATTCGGTCTTGGCGGCCAGGCCGGAGGCGGCAATCTGTTCGGCTTCGTGCTCAATGCGGTCGAGAGCGATGTGAATTCCAATGTCCTCGCCACCCCCTCCATCCTGGCGATGGACAATGAGGTCGCCTCCTTCCTGTCGGGCCAGGAAATTCCGGTCACCACGGGCGAGGCGCTCGGTTCCAACAATTCCAATCCCTTCCGCACCGTCGACCGCCAGGAAGTCGGCGTGAAGCTGACGGTGCGGCCGCAAATCACCGAAGGCGATACGGTGCGGCTCTATATCGAGCAGGAAGTCTCCAGCGTTGCCGGTCCGATCAATGTCGGCTCGGCCGATCTGATCACCAACAAGCGCTCGGTCCAGACCACAGTGCTGGCCGATAATGGCGAGATCATCGTGCTGGGCGGGCTGATTGAGCAGGACGACCAGGATTCATCCTCGGGCGTGCCGGGCCTCAGCCGCATCCCCGGTCTTGGACGCCTGTTCCGCTCCGAGGGCGGCACGACACGGCGCACCAATCTGATGATCTTCATCCGCCCGACCATTATCCGCAGCGAGGCCGATATGCGGGCCCTGACCGATAGCCGCTATGGCTTTATTCGCGATGTCCAGCGCGGCGCCGACCCGCTCGGCGTCTCCAGCCTCGAGACGATTATCGACATGATGATGGTCGATCTGCCGCCCAGCGAGGCCGGCCATGGCGATTGAGGCCGCCGCGCGCCCGTCAACGCCCGTCACCTACGGTTTTGCACGCCTGAAGGGCGTCGCTTTCAGACCCGGCGAGGACGCAGCTCTGCTGCTGCGCGCCGGCGCCGATCCGCTGGCGCTGCTGGAAGTGCGCCGGGTTACCGGTGGACGCCATCCGGTGATCGAGTGCGACGGTGCCGGTTTCGACCGGGCGCTGTCGGATATCTATGCCTATGACGGGCTTGGTGCCGACCAGATCGAGGCCGATGCCGGCGATGACAGCCTGTCGCGCCTGATCGATGAAATGCCGCAGACGTCCGACCTGCTCGACAGCAATTCCGATGCGCCGATCATCCGCCTGATCAATGGCATGATCGCCGAGGCGGTGCGCAAGGCCGCGTCGGACGTGCATGTCGAACCCTTCGAGGACCGCGTTTCGATCCGCTATCGCACCGATGGCGTGCTGCAGGAGGCGGTCAGCCTGTCGCCGAAACTGGCCTCGCCGCTGGTCTCGCGCATCAAGGTGATGGCGCGGCTCGATATTGCCGAAAAACGCGTGCCGCAGGATGGACGTCTCACCATCACGCTGGGCGGCAAGGCGATCGATGTGCGCGTTTCCACCCTGCCCTCACGCCATGGCGAGCGGGTGGTGCTGCGCCTGCTCGACAATTCCCAAGGCCGTTTCCGGCTCGATGATCTGGGCATGCCCGTCGCCGTGCTGGCCGATCTGCGCCAGGCGCTGGCCCAGCCCAATGGCATTATCCTGGTCACCGGCCCGACCGGTGCCGGCAAGACGACGACACTTTATGCCGGCCTCAACCTGCTCAATGAGGAAACCCGCAATATCCTCACGGTCGAGGATCCGGTCGAATACGCGATTGACGGCATCGGCCAGACCCAGGTCAATGCCAAGGTGGGGATGACCTTTGCCGCCGGTCTGCGCGCCATCCTGCGCCAGGATCCCGACATCGTCATGGTCGGCGAGATCCGCGATACCGAGACGGCGCAGATCGCCGTCCAGGCCAGTCTGACCGGGCACCTTGTCCTGTCGACCGTCCACACCAATTCCGCCGTCGCGGCGATTGCGCGCCTGCGCGATATGGGCGTTGAATCCTATCTGCTCGCCTCGACGCTGACGGCGATTGTCGCCCAGCGCCTGGTGCGCCGCCTGTGCGGCCATTGCCGCGAGCCCTATTCGCCCGACCGGGCCGAGCGCGAGATTCTCGACCTGCCGCGTGACACCGATGCCGTTCTCCACCGGCCGACCGGCTGCAGCCATTGCAAACAGTCCGGCTATGACGGCCGCACCGGCGTCTATGAGATCGTGATTGTCGATGAGGCGATCCGCAGGCTGATCCATGATGATGCGCGCGAAACCGATATGGCGGCGCTGGCCTTTGCCCGGCGCAAGACCCTGTTCCAGAACGGGGTCGATCTGACGCTGAGCGGGGCGACGAGTGTGGCCGAGTTGCTGCGCGTCTGCCGCGAGGAGGGCGAGCGTCATGCCGGCGTTTGAATATGAAGCCCTCGATGCCCGCGGCCGCAAATCCAGAGGGTTGATCACCGCAGAGACCGAGCTGGCAGCGCGGCGGCAATTGCGTGGCCGCGATATGGCGCCGCTGAGCCTGCGCTCCGCCGACCGGCGCAACCGTCCGGGCGAGGGCGCCGAGAAGGCCGGTTTCACGCTGCAGCCGAGCGCACTCTCGACACGCGAATTAATGCTGGTGACGCGTCAGCTTGCCAGCCTGATCGGGGCCGGCATGCCGATCGCCGAATCCCTCGGCCTGATGGCCAGCCAGGGCGGCAGCCATGCGATGCGCCGCGTCCTGATGACCGTGCGCGCCCGGGTCACCGAAGGCGAGCGGCTCTCGGCGGCAATGGACGCCTTTCCCAAATCCTTTCCGGCGGTGTTTCGCGCCATGGTCGCTGCGGGCGAAGGCGCGGGCGGGCTCGAGCTGGTGCTCGAACGCCTGGCCGATTATCTCGACAAGGAACAGGCGGTGCGCAATCGCATCACTGGCGCGATGGTCTATCCGCTGGTGCTCAGCGTCGTGGCGATCGGTGTCATCACCATGCTGATGCTGTTCGTGGTGCCGCGCATTGCCGAGCAATTCGACGGCATGGGCGTCACCCTGCCGCTGCTGACCCGTTTCATGATCGGCCTGGCCGGCTTTCTCCAGGCCTGGGGGCTGAGCCTTGCCATCGGGCTGTGTCTGGCGGGGATGGCGATCGGCCTTGCCCTGCGTCAGGGCGCGATCCGGGCGGGCTTCGATGCGGCGCTGGCGCGCTTGCCGCTGTTCGGCGGCTTCCTGCGCAAGGTCGAGGCGGCGCGCTTTGCCCGCACGATGGGGATTTTGATCCCCTCCGGCGCCGTACTGCCCGACGCCCTGCGCGCGGCGCGGCGGGCGACGGGAAACCTGGCCTTCCAGACCCGGATTGGCGAGGTGATTACCGAGGTCGAGGGCGGGCGTGCCCTGTCCGATGCGCTGCGGGCGCGGGCCTGGTTTCCGCCGCTGATGCTGTTCATGATCGCCGCCGGCGAACGCTCCGGCGCCCTGGGCGAAATGTTCCGCCGCTCGGCCGACCAGCTCGAGCAGGACATTGATTCCACCATCACCATCGGCCTCAACCTGCTTGAGCCGGGCATTATTCTCCTGCTTGGCCTCGTCGTGGTCGGGATCGTTCTGTCGATCCTGTTGCCGATCCTGCAACTCAATACTTTGGCCATTGGCTAGGGAGGCTTCCATGAGCAAGCACCAAGACGACGTGACGCCAATTGATCGCGAGGCCGGTTTCTCGCTGCTGGAAATCATGATCTCGATCACCATTCTCGGCCTGCTGGCGACGATTGTGGTGATCAATGTCCTGCCGGCCCAGGACCAGGCCATGGTGCAAAAGGCCCGCACCGATATTGCGACGCTGGAACAGGCGCTCGACGCCTACCGGCTCGATCAGCGTGCCTATCCCGGCGTTGAACAGGGGCTGGAGGCGCTGGTGACGGCGCCCGGCGAGGCGGGCAGTTTTCGCGAGGGCGGTTATATCCGCCGTCTGCCCGATGATCCCTGGGGCAATCCCTATCAATATGTCTATCCGGGTGAGCGCGGCATGATCGATATCTATTCGCTCGGCCGTGATGGCCGCGAGGGCGGCGAAGGCCTCGATGCCGATATCGGAAACTGGCAGGGTTGATGCGCACGCGCCTGCCCAGAGATGCCGGCATCTCGCTGATCGAAATCCTGGTCGGGATCTCGATTCTGGCGATCGTCGCCTTTGCCGTGACCCTGTCGGTGCAGCCCTCGGGCGATGTGCTGCGCGATGAGGCCGAGCGGCTGGCGATCCGGCTCGACCAGGCGGGGCAGGAGGCGATTGCCACCGGCCAGCCGGTCGGGCTGACGATTGCCGGCGAGGGCTATGCCTTCTACCGCTATCTCGACGGTCGCTGGTGGGCGCTGGAGGATCATCCGACCTTGCGTGCGCGCGTCCTGCCAAATGATGTGCGGATCGATCTGCGCGACGGCTATGCCGGTTTTGAACCGGGCGAGGGCGCGGTGTTTCCCGCTTTCTGGTTCGATCCGGCCGGCCTGTCGGAACCCTTCCTGTTGCGGCTGCAATCGGAGGGCCGTTCGATCGAGCTCGAGCGCGACCAGACCGGCGCCATCGCCCTGCATGAGGTGGGCTGAGCATGACGCACCGGAGCGCTCCAGACGCCCAGGCCGGCTTCTCGCTGATCGAGATGATGGCGGCGCTGTCAGTGGTGGCGATTGCCGGCCTGGCCCTGCTCAACATGGTGCAGGCGACGACGCGCAATACGGGCCATGTGCAGGAGCGGGCGCTGGCGATGGTGGCTGCGGAAAACCTGCTGAACACGGAAATCCTGCGCGGCGAGGATCCGCAGGGGCGCAGCGGCCGCTACGCGCTCGGCGGCGCAGCCTATGACTGGCGCCTGCGCGTCGAGCCGGCCGGCGATGCCGATCTGCTTCGCCTGCGCCTTGAAGTGCGCCTTGAGGACGAGCCCGCCCTGCTGGCCGAGATCGAGACCTTCCGGCGCCGGAGGCAGGGATGAGTGTGCCCCGCAAGGATGCCGGCTTCTCGCTGATCGAGATTCTCGTCTCGGTCTTCGTGTTTGCGATCATCGGTTCGATCTCCGTCGCGCTGCTGTCCTCGACGCTCAATGCCCAGGACGTCAACGAGGCGGCGCTCGAGCGCGTCGCTGCGCTGGACCGCCTGCGCACCATATTGCGCGAGGATATGGGCCAGATCGCGCTGCGCGAAGTGCGCACCGAAGACGGCGCCGGCGCGGCCATGCTGTTTGCCGGCGACATGAATGGCGTGCTGCCGCAACAGGCCGGCGAGACGGTGGTGCTGGCCTTTACCCGCCGCGGCCGCGCCAATCCCGGCCTGGCCCGGCCGCGCAGCTCGCTCTTGCATGTCGAATATCTGCGCCGCGGCGATGCCCTGATCCGGCGCGCCGGCGATTACCCCGATGCCGGGCCCGCCACAGCTTTCAGCGAGACCGTCCTGCTGGCCAATGCGTCCGATATCGAGATCGACTACCTGTCGGGCTCCAGCTGGGTCAGGCGGGCGATGATCGCGGCCGGATCGCCGGGCGCCGGCCTGCCGCAGGCCCTGCGCCTGCGCTACACCCTGCCGCGCCTTGGTGCGATGGAGCATATCGTGCTGACCTCGGGGGCCTCGTGATGGGCAGGCCGACGCGCTGGACATCCGAACGCGGCGCCTCGCTGATCAGCGCCTTGCTGCTGGTGGCGCTGATGGCTTCGGTGGCGACGGCGCTGGCGACGGATCTGCGCTTTTCCATGCGCCGCTCGGCCAATATGGAAGTGCGCGACCAGTCCTACTGGTATGCGCTCGGAGCGCGTGACTTTACCGAGGCGTTGATCGGGCGTGCCCTGGCCAATCCCGACCGGGCCTTTCGTCCCGATGCGCCCTGGCTGCAGGGGCCCAGCCTTTACCCGATCGAGCAGGGGCAATTGTCGGGCCGGATTATCGACGGCAATAATTGTTTCAATCTCAACGCCCTGGTCAGCGATGACGGGCGTGGCGGCCTGGTCGCTGACAGCGCGCAGCGCGGCCGGTTCGAACAGGTGATGATCGCGGCGGGTCTGCCCGTGCGGCTGGCAGCCCAGATCGCGGCCCAGAGCGCCGACTGGATCGATAGCGACCGGCGTCCGCTGGCGTCCGGCGCCGAGGATGATGTCTATGACCGCCGCTCCGGCGCCTATCGCACCGGCAATACGCTGATGGCCGAGCGCGAGGAAATGCTGGCGCTGGCGGCGATGACACCGGACGCCTGGCGCGTGCTGGCACCGCTGGTCTGCGTGCGCCCAGAAGCGGCACCGCTGGCGCTGAATATCAATACGCTACAGGCGGACGGCCTGCCCCTGTTGATCGGTCTGTTTGACGGCCGGCTGACGCGCACTGCCGCCGAGGGCGTGTTGCTGCAAAGACCGCCGGACGGTTATGGCGATGTCGAGGCCTTCTGGGCCCAGTCGGCGATTGCCGCGCTGGAACCGGATGCCGGCCTGCGCAGCGCCGTCGGTCTGACAACGCAATATTTCGAAGTCGAGATCGAGGTCGTTCATGCCGGCGCCCGTTTCGGCTTCAGCGAAACGGTCGAGGCGCGCGGTGGCGGGCGGCTGCTGCGCCTGTCCCAGAGATTTGGAAGCTTTTCATGAGTGATGATCTGATCCTGCAGCCGCGCACCGATGGCCGCGTCATCTGGTCGGTGATTGACCGCCAGAGCGGCGCGCGGCGCGGGGGCGGTGTCTGTGCCGCCGGCGATGCCTTGACGCTGGCCGCAACCGAAACGGTGACGCGCACGCTGTGCCTCTTGCCGTCCGAACAGGTGTTTGTCAGCCGGATCGAACTGGCGGCCAAGGGTGATGCCGAGGCGCGCCAGGCGGCGCCCTTCATGATCGAGGATGAACTCGCCTCGCGGCTGGAAGACACACTGGTTCTGGCCGGTCCGCGCGATGAGGCCGGCCGGCGCCGGGTGCTGGCGGCGGCGTCCGATGTGGTGGCTGGCTGGCTCGACCGGCTCGGCCCGGTCCTGGTCAGGCCGGTCCATACGCTGCCCGATTGTCTGGCAATCGGCGATCTGGGCGCCGGGCTGAGCCTGTATGATCGCGGCGATGCGGTGCTTTACCGCTTTGGCGAGGCGGCGCACCTGGCCGGCAAGCCGGCGGGCGGGGCGATCGATCCACAGATATTCGGCCGCGTCGTCTCGGCCCTGGTGCGCCAGGCGGGCAATGGCCGGATCGCGGTCTCGCCCGCGCTGGGGCTGACCGGCGAGAATTTCACCGGCCTGCGCTGCGGCGAGCTTGATCTTGCCGCCAGCGCGCTGCCCGACAGCCTGTTGCAGGAATTGCCGGCCTTGTTCGGCGAGATGTGGCGCTCGACGCTCGACTGGACATCCGTCGGCAAGCCAATGCGGCGCGCCGGCTGGCTGGCGGCTTGTGCGGCGCTTGGCTTCGCCCTGCTGCTCGGCGGCGAGGCGATGTATTTCCAGCATCAGGCCCAGCGCTTTGATACGGCCAGTCTTGCGCTGTTCCAGCACACGGTTCCCGATGTGACGCGCCGTATCGTGCCGGCCGAGGCCGAGCGGATCCTGCAGGCACGCATTGCCGGGCTGGGCGGCGGCGATGCCTCATCCTTCCTGCAATTGACGGCGGCACTGGCCGAGCTGGTGGCCCAGAATGAGCGGGTGCGGATCGATCATCTGCGCTTCGACCAGGCGCGGGGCGAATTGTCGGTATCGGCGATCTACAGCGATTTTTCCGATTTCGATGCGCTGAGCCAACAGGCCGCGCGGCTGGGTCTGCAATTGCGCGATGGTGGCGCGCGCGAGAGCGATGGCGGTATTGAGGGCGAGTTTGTGGTGGCGATACGATGATGAACTGGCGCAAAACCCTGTCGGCCCGGTGGCAGGCCCGGTCCGATCGCGAGCAGATCCTTCTGGTGGCGATGGCGGCCCTGACCGGCCTGGTCCTGCTCTATCTTCTGGCCGCCAGGCCGCTGCTTGGCGTCCACGAAATGGCGCGCCAGGACTATGCCGGCGCGATGCGGCTCTATCGCGGCATCGAGGCCGATGTGGCGCGCTATGATGCGCTGCGCGATGGCGTGCCGGAAACGGCCGGGAGTGAGCAATCCCTGCGCAGTATTGTCGGTTCGCTGGCACTGCGCCACGATATCGCCATTGCGCGGCTGATCCCGTCGGGCGAGGGCGAGTTGACGCTCAATATCGACCGCGCCGAGGTGCGCGCGGTGATGGCCTGGCTGGTCGAGCTGGAAGCCGGCTATGGCATCCAGGTCACCTCCAGCACGATTGACCGGCTCGGCGATGATTTCGTCGAACTACACCTGGTCCTGCGGCGCAGGAGCGCTTGATCATGGCCCTGAGGATTTCCGCCGCGCTTGCTTTTCTCGCTTTCTGGCTGGTGGCGCTGATGCCGCTCAAGGCGGTTTTGATCGCTGCCGGCGGGATGGGCGGCGCTTATCAGGACGCTTATGGCACGATCTGGAATGGCCGCGTGCACGGGTTGAGCCTTAATGGCGCCCCGGTGCAGGAAGTGGCGGTGTCGCTGCGTCCGCTGGCCCTGTTGCGCGGGCAATTGGCGGTCGACTGGCAGCTGGCCGACAGCAGCGCCCGCGGCGAGGGCCGCCTGGCGCTCGGCCGCAGGCAGTTGCGCCTGACGGACACAGAGATGACCCTGCATGCCTCGCGGCTTGGCGCCCGCGCCTGGCCGGGGCTGGACCCGGCGGCGCGTGTGTTTGTGACGATCGACCGGCTGGTGCTGGATGGGGATCGCTGCATCGAGGCTCAGGGGCAGGCGCGCACCGCCGCCCTGGTCACCATGGCGCAGGCCTATGATGTGTCGGGCCCGGTGCTGGATGGCGTGCTGGGCTGCCGCGATGGCGAATTGCGCCTCACCCTGGCTGGCGAGAGTGCGGATATGTCGCTCTCCGGGGAGATCGTGCTCGGTCGCGGCGGTTATGACTGGGATCTGCAGGCCAGCACGTCGCGCGCGGAACTCGCCGACGGGCTGGTTCTGGCCGGTCTGGAGCGCGAGGGCGATTTGTGGCGCAGTCGCGGCCATGCGCGCTATGATGGGCGCAATGACTAGACGCATCCTGCTTGTATTATTGACGATGCTGCTGGCCTCCTGCGCCAGTGGCGGCGACCGGCTGAGCCGGCGCGGCATGCCTGACGCTGCAGCTGGCGGGCGTGTGGCCGCTTCCGATCAGCTGGCAGCGCAAACCCTTTTGGCGGGCGCCTGTGCGGCGTTTTTCTGGAGCCGTGACGGCCAGCAACGTTTTCTGGTGTTCGACAATGAGACCGCCGGGCTGAGCCGTATTTTCGTCGACGGTCAGACCGAGGACTTCGTTACGCCGGCGCAGCGGGGCGGCTATATCAGTGGCGATCCCTATCGGCGGGCCTGGACGGATCCGGCACGCCAGCTCGATATCAGCCTGACCGGGGTGATTGGCGAGAGCCAGCCGACCGGGCTGCAGATCGACCGGGCGGTGCTGCGGCTGCGCCAGAGCGATGGCCGCGAGCTGGTGGTCCCGGTGGCCGGCCAATATGTCTGCCGCGGCGCGCCTCAGATCGCCGGCAGCAGGCCGGGCCCGTAGGCGCGGTAGATCCAGCACAGGGCAATACCCAGGGCGAGCCAGGGCCCGAAGGGCATGGGTTGACCGGGATCCGGTGCCCGGCGGCGCAGCACGGCCAGCAGCAGGACATAGGCGAGGGCGCTGGCACTGCCCACCAGCAGGATGAGCGGCAGCAGCCAGGCACCGCACCAGGCGCCGCCGGCGGCGAGCAATTTGGCGTCGCCCCGCCCCAGCCCGTCGCGGCCGCGCAGGCGGCGATAGGCCAGTTCCAGCGCGACCAGCACGCCATAACCGAGCCCTGCGCCGGCCAATGCGACCCACAAGGAGGAAAAAATCACTGCATTGACTGCGATCCCCGCGAGGATGAGCGGCAGGGTCAGAACGTCCGGAAGCCGTTGTGTACGCGCATCAATCAGGCTCAGGGCCGCCAGGGTGCAGAACAGGATTACGGTCGCGGCATGAATCAGCATCATCTGCCTCTTGTCACAAATGTGGCATACGCTTACGCCACAAAGCAGTGACCAAGCAGGGGGACGCCCAACATGACAGACGCCGCTCTGGCGCTCCACGCCGAAAATGTCAAAATGACGTTCGGCGAAACGAAGGCGCTCGATAATGTCAGCCTGTCCGTCGGACGTGGCGAGATGGTCGGCCTGATCGGGCCGTCGGGATCGGGCAAGTCGACCCTGTTGCGGGTGGCCGCTGCCCTGCAGGTCGCCGACAGCGATTCCGGGCCGGTCTCGGTACTCGGTCATCTGATGCAGACCCGGGGCAAGATTGCCTCCGGCGTCCGCGAATACCGCTCGCATCTCGGCTTCATCTTCCAGCAATTCAACCTGGTTGGACGATTATCCCTGTTCGGCAATGTGCTGATCGGTGCGCTTGGCCGGCTGCCCGCCTGGCGCGGCGCGCTGGGGTTATTCCCGACCGCCGACAAGCAGAAGGCGATGGATGCGCTCGAGCGCGTCGGTATTGCCGGCTTCGCGGCCCGCCGCGCCTCAAACCTGTCCGGCGGCCAGCAACAGCGCGGCGCCATCGCGCGCGCCCTGGTGCAGGGTGCCGAAGTCCTGTTCGCGGACGAGCCGATCGCCTCGCTTGATCCGGTCGCCGCGCGCACGGTGATGGAATTGCTGCGCGAGCTGAACCACAAGGATAATCTCACCGTCATCGTGACGCTGCACCAGGTCGATTATGCCAGCCAGTTCTGCGACCGGGTCGTGGCCCTGAACAAGGGCCGCATTGTCTTTGACGGGCCGAGCCAGGATTTGACCCAGGCAAAGCTGATCGAGATATACGGGCCGGAATACGAACAGGCCTTCTACGGGGGAGACGAGGCATGAGCGGCTGGGCGAAGACGGGCGTGCGAGCGCTGATTGCCGGCCTCGGCCTGGTTCTGGCAGCCTGTGCGCCGGCGAGTGTGCCGGATGTCGAGGACACCGGCGCCGCAGGCCCCGAGGTCTCACGCGGGACGTTGAATTTCGGCATTATCGCCACGGAATCCTCATCCAATCTCCAGACCAATTGGGAGCCCCTGATCGAGGCGATGGCGGAGTGGACGGGCTATGATATCCAGCCCTTCTATGCCTCCGACTATGCCGGCATGATCCAGGGCATGCGCTATAACAGCGTGCAATTTGCCTGGTTCTCCAATTTCTCCGGCCTGCAGGCCGTGCGCCTGGCCGGCGGCGAAGTCTTCGCCAAGGCGAGCTATCCCGATGGCAGCGAGGGCTATAATTCGGTCCTGATCGTGCCGGTCGACAGCCCGATCCGCTCGCTCGACGATATCCTGGCCTGCGACCGCTCGCTTGATTTCGGCATGGGCGATCCCAATTCCACCTCCGGCTATCTGGTGCCGTCGGCCTTCATTTTCGCGCCGCGCAATATCGATCCGGCCGAGTGCTACAATTCGGTACGCAATGCCAATCACGAGGCCAATGCGGTCGCGGTCGCCAATGGGCTGATCGATGTGGCGACCAATAACACCACCAATATGACGCTGCTGCAGCGCACCCGCCCGGAAATCGCGGCGCGCATCCGGGTGATCTGGACCTCGCCACCGATCGGCACCGATCCGATCATCTGGCGTTCCGATCTCGATCAGGAAGCCAAGCTGCGGCTGCAATACTTCTTCATGAATTACGGCCGCCGCGGCACGCCGGAAGAGATTGCGCAGGCGCGCTCCGTGCTCGAGCCGCTCTATTTCGGCCTGTTCCAGCCGGCCTCCAACGCCCATCTCGATCCGATCGTCCAGCTGGAAATCGTGCGCGACCTCATCCTGGTGCGCAATAATGCCGACCTGACCGATGAGGAGCGCGCCCTGCGCGTGGCCGAGCTCGAGCAGCGGCTGGCGGAGGTGGAAGCGGGCAATACCGGGCTGGAAAGCCTGGTCGGCGCGACCGGCCAGGACAGTACCGGACCGGAGCCCGAAGTCATTATCGCGCGAAACTGGACGATGATTGGCGGGCTGGCGATGATGGCCGGCCTGTTGCTGGCGGGCCTGTTATGGGCCGGCGCCCCGCGCGGACCCGGTCCGAAACCGCCCCTGACCGAGCGGCTGGCCAATGCGATGATCGGCGCCGGGGTGATCATCATCCTGGTCTGGAGTTTCGATCCGGCCGACATGGATCGCAGTTATCTCCTGGTGGAGAATTTCGGCGATATGCAGGAATTCCTTGCCGGCTTCTTCCCCGACGATATCGCCAGCGCCGCCTCGCGCAGCGCCTATTGGGTCGATTTGCGAACCGGCATCGCCGAGGCGGTGCCGCAGATGATCGTCACGGTTCAGATCGCGATCTGGGGCACATTCATTGCCGTGCTGGCCGCGATTCCCTTCGGCCTGCTCAGCGCCCGCAATGTCGCCCCGGTCTGGGTCGTGCAACCGGTGCGCCGTCTGATGGATGTGTTCCGCTCGATCAATGAGCTGATCATTGCCCTGATCTTCATCGCCGCTGTCGGACTGGGGCCGCTGGCCGGGGTTATGGCGCTGGCCATCCACACCACCGGCGTGCTCGCCAAGCTGTTCTCCGAGGCCGTCGAGGCGATCGATCACGGCCCGGTCGAGGGCGTGCGTGCGACGGGCGCCTTGCCCCTGCATGAGGTAATCTGGGCCGTAATCCCGCAAGTGGCGCCGCTCTGGACCTCATTCGGGCTGTATCGCTTCGAATCGAACGCCCGTTCGGCCACTGTGCTCGGCCTGATCGGCGCCGGCGGTATCGGCCAGATCCTGTTCGAAGCCGTTCGCGCCTTCGATTATCAGCGCACAGCGGCGATCGTGATCGTCATCATCCTCGCGGTCAGCGCGATCGACCTGTTATCGCAACTCCTGCGCAAACGCCTGGTCTGATTGCCGCGCGACACAGCCGGACAAGGGCCCGCAGCGCGATCGCGCTGCGGGCTTTTTTCTGTGCGCGAGCGCGTGAAACAAACTTGTCATGCGGGCGTCGCAAAAGCGTCATCGATTCGGAATATCGCCAATTCGAGAATTACCGAAGTTGAGAAACAACATTCACCGAACAGTCGCCGGATTGTCACATTCGGGCTGTACCGCCTCACCATCAGTTCTGATGGTGTCGTCGCCATCAGGATTGAGAAGACCATGATCAAACGTATTCTTGCGAGCACTCTATTGGCCGCACTTGCAACCTCAACCAGCCTGACATCCGCCTGGGCGGACGATGCGGGCGGCTGGAATTTTGACGGTGTGCCCAGCTGGAGCAATGCCGAGAGCGGCGACAGCTTCACCTTCCGTGGCCGCGTCTTCCTCGATGCCGCCAATATTGATTTCGATCGCGCCGGCACCACCACCACCTATGAGGACAGCGAGATCCGCACCGCGCGTCTGGGTATTACCGGCCAGTTTTCCGGTGTCGGCTATGTCGCCGAATTCGACCTGATCAATGACGCCATCATCGCCAAGGATGTGTATCTCACCTTCCACGGCAATGGCTTCGATATCCTGGCCGGCCACATGAAGACGCCAAACTCGCTCGATGAGCAGACCTCCTCGCGCTACACCACTTTCATGGAGCGTGGCACGGGCACGGAATTGTTCGGCCTCGACCGCCGCGTCGGCGTCGCGATCGCCCGTCATGGCGATGATTACACGGTCAGGGCCGGTGTCTATGGCGGCGTGCCGGGCGATCTGAGCGAGAGCCTCGATCTTGATGACAGCTCGGCCTTCGCAGCGCGTATCACCTATCTGCCAGTGCATACCGATGATCTTCTGGTGCATCTGGGCGCCTCGGTGCGCGAGATGGATTATGGCAATGCCGGTACCCGCGTGCGGGCACGTCCGCGCACCCATTTGACCGACCGCATCGTCACGGCCGATTTCCGTCCCGGCCGGCCGCTCGGCGAAGCTGACAGCTCGACCTTTATCGGTCTGGAGGCCGCTGCGGTCTCCGGTGCCTTCCACGCCCACGCCGAATTCATGACAATGGAACTGGATGGTCCGACCGGTAATCCGCGCATCGACAGCGCCTTCGTCAATCTGGGTTATTTCCTGACTGGCGAAACGCGCAGCTACAGCGCATCAAGCGGCACATTCGGCCGCACCCGTCCGACGACCCCGGTTTCCGAAGGTGGCATGGGCGCAGTCGAACTGGCGGCGCGTTATGATTATTCCGACCTCAATG
>JBNMNI010000004.1:0-17606 GCA_051275375.1 Maricaulis sp.
CCATCGACGCCCGGCATCACGATATCGGTCAGGAGCAGGTCGAATTGCGCAGCCTTTTCGCCAATGGCATCAAGGCCCTCCTCACCGTCGGAACAGACAGTGACGTCATGGCCGGCACGCTTGAGCGCCTTGGCCAGGAAATCACGCATCGAATCATCATCTTCAGCCAGAAGAATTTTGCACATGGTTGAATCCCACCCTTGCGAAACCAAACTTTGAGGGCACCCTACAGGCTTAAGGTAAAAACCCGCTGAACGCGCTGCATCGCTTGACCGGCGATCTGCAGCCGCCCACTCTTATGAAATGACAGCCACGCCCGAGACCATGTCCGATTCGCTTGCCAAGACGGATGAAAAAGACGCTGCACGCTTTGTCAGGGTGGTGCGCCCCGATCCGCTGAAGGCTCGCCCTGTCATCCTGTCATCGCCGCATTCGGGACGTGATTACCTGCCTCGATTATGCGCCGAGACCAGTGTTCCTGTCGAGAAGCTTCGCCGTTCCGAGGATGCTTATGTCGATCTGTTGATCGAGGGCGGCCCGGCCAGCGGAGCCAGCCTGGTCTGCGCCCTGTTTCCGCGGGTTTTCATCGATGTGAACCGCGCCGCCGATGAACTCGATTCGGGCATGTATCGCGAGCGGCTTGCCGCACACGCCGCGCCGCCCTCGCGCCGTGTCATCAACGGTCTCGGGGTGATCCCCAGAGTGGGGTCCGATGGACGGGCCCTGTATACGCGTCGATTGAATTTCGCCGATGCGCAGGAACGCCTTGCCACCTTCTACGAGCCCTATCATCAGAGTCTTGCCGCCCTGATCGATGAAATCCGGGGCCGGTTCGGCTTCGCCATTGTGCTCGACATGCACTCCATGCCCGCACACAGCGCTCCGGGGGTCGACTTCGTTCTGGGCGATCGCTTCGGCAGCGCCTGCGATAATCGCATCACCGCGGCGATAGAAACCGGTTTGCGCGAGCTGGGATTCGTTACAGTTCGGAACACTCCCTATGCCGGCGGGCACACTACCGAGCATTATGGCCAGCCCGAATCAGGGGTGCACGTGATCCAGATCGAGATCAATCGGGGCCTGTATCTGCACGAGTCCCCGGTCGCCATAAAAGCCGGATTTGGCGATTTCCGGGCAGAATTACAGAAATTTATCAATCGCTTCACTCAGCAGGACTGGGATTGTCTGACGCCGTCATAATGATGCCCATATGAGGCGAGCATGATGGGGTCGCTTCGCGCGGCACGCGCTTTGCTCTCGTCTCAGGAGAGCGTCCCACTGCGGCGCACTTCAACAGGCGAAGAATGGGCGGCAAAAGATTATGACGAACGATATCGACCTTCATGTTGGAAAGCGTCTGCGGCGCCGGCGCCGGCTTCTGGGCCTGACCCAGCAACAACTGGCTGAATCCGTTGGCATCCGGTTTCAACAGATCCAGAAATACGAGTGTGGTGCCAATCGTGTCAGCGCCAGCCGTCTGTTCGAGCTCGCGGAATCGCTCGATGTGCCGGTCCAGTATTTCTATGAGGGTCTGTCGCACAGGGACGAGATCGTCGGTGAGGGCCACCTGGCCGCCGACGTCCTGTCGCAGAAGGAAACGGTCGATCTGATCCGCGCCTATTACCGGCTCGGCGAGCGTCCGCGCAAACGTCTGCTCGAACTGGCCAAATCGCTTGAGCCGGAAGAGGCAGCGAACGACGCTGCGGCCTGACCGGCGAGACGGCTTTCATGCCGACTGGTGCGGATGACGCCTGCATGCTAGGCGCATCCGCATGTCCGATTTCAATCAACACGCCGATCTCCTGATCGCCAATCAAATGGCCGATGCGGCACGCGCCGCCATCGCGCCCTATTTCCGTCAGGCCTTCGACGTCGAGAACAAGCTCGCCGGCGGCTTCGACCCCGTGACGATCGCCGATCGCGCCTCGGAAGCCGCCATGCGTGCGGTGCTCGACGAGCTCGCCCCCGATGACGGGATTCTCGGCGAGGAATTTCCCGACCGTATTTCCGGCAATGGCCGCCAATGGGTGCTCGACCCGATCGACGGCACCCGTGCCTTCATCGCTGGCCTGCCGACATGGACTGTGCTTATCGCCCTGTCGCAAAACGGGCGTCCGACCCTTGGCCTGATTGATCAGCCGCATGTCGGCGAGCGCTTCACCGGCTGGACCGATGGCGCGAGCTACCGCCATGGCGACCGCAGCCAGACGCTGCAGACCCGCAAGACGGCCGCTCTGGCCGACGCGATTCTCGCCACGACCGATGCCTTCCTGTTTCAGAATGCCGAATGGCACGCCTTCGACGCGCTGCGCCGAGCCGTGCGGCTGTGCCGCTATGGTTATGACGCCTATGCCTATGCCATGCTGGCCATGGGCGGCGTTGATCTTGTGGTTGAAAGCGGATTGCAGCCCTATGACGTCCAGGCCCTGATGCCGGTCGTCCAGGGGGCCGGCGGTGTGATCACCAACTGGCAGGGTGGCGATTGCAGTGGCGGCGGCCAGGTTATCGCCGCGGCTCATGGCGAGCTGCATGCCGAGGCGCTTGGCTGGCTCAAGGACGCGGCCGTCTAATTTGGCTCCCGCAAGGTGAAACGCCGTTTCTCCCGCTGTGATCGGAATGAAGCGGCTTTACGGATCGAGCATGACCCGCAGCGGCGGGCTCGCAAAGACCAGGCGCTGGACATCGCGTAAATCACGGTCGTTGGGCCGGTAGATGGCGCGATCTTCCTGGACGAGCAGCGGCGTGCGGCTTCCATCACTGCGAACGGCCCAGGCTTGCGGCGCCGCGCCGTCGAAGACGAAGACCAGAGTCTTGAAGGACGGGGCAAACAGCGCCGCGACGCCACCGGTCACCCGCATCGCCTGGTTGGCCTGTTCCAGGGCGAGCAGGGTGTCGATCCGGTCAATCTCGGTTCCCGATCCCAGCAGGGCCTGGAATGTCATGCTGACCGTCATCCCGCCGCCGGGCTGGTTGACCCGGGCCGTCGGCGCCGCGAGCAATGTCTCGAGGCCGGGCGGGTTGAGGACCTGCCCGTCCGGGGCGAGTTGAAGCTCGGTCTCTCCGTCAGGGGTTTCATACCAGATCCGCACATCCTCAACCGCAACACCGCGATTGGAACCGATGACATAGGCCAGTGTGAAATGGCTGCGATCATCGGCAGGCAGGTCGAGATAGGCCTGCCAATGCGGGAAGAGCAGCGACAGGGGACCGATCGCCCGGTCCTCTGTCTGCGCTGCGGCACCCATGGCCATCAAACCGGCGGCGAGTGCCGCCGTGCAGATAGAAGCCAGTCGTGTCACTCCGCCGGCTCCGCCACGCTCACCTCGGGTTTCCTGAACAGCAGGGTCATCCGGTCGCTTTCGCCGATCGCGTCGTAATAGGCACGGTCGAAATCATCTGCGATCTCTTCGCCATTCTGCGCCGACTGGCGGACCGGCGGCAGGGTCCAGACACCAAAGGGATGGTCTGCAGTGTCGTCGGGATTGGCATTGATCTCGGAGGTGGCGACCAGTTCGAAGCCTGCCTCCTCGGCCATTGCGATGACATAGGCCTGCTGCACATAGCCAGAGCCGGCCTGGGGGTCCTGCTCGCGGGTCGTGGGCAGGCGGTGGTCGACCAGGCCGAGCAGGCCGCCCGGGCGCAGCGCGACATAGAAGTCGTCGAAGGCCTTTTCGGCATAGCCGAACATCATCCAGTTATGGACATTGCGGAAAGTCAGCACCGCATCGGCCGTGCCCGGCTCGACCAGGTCGCCGCTGCGCTGTCCGAAATCGACAATCCGCACATTCCCGAAAATGGCGTGATCGGCGACGTGGTTTTCGAAACCTGCGCGCGATCTGCGCCGCGCGGCATTGTCCGAGCTCAATGCGAAATGAGCCGCGACATATTGGCCGCCATTGCCGGCGATCCATGGGGCAAGAATGTCGGCATACCAGCCGCTTCCCGGCCAGACTTCGATAATCGTGCCGCTGGGATCAATGCCGAAGAATTCAAGCGTTTCGGCGGGGTGACGTTCGGCATCGCGTTCGGCTTCCTCGCCGCGCCACTCTCCGGCCAGCACATCGGCCAGCTGCGCCCGCGCCGGGGCAGCCACCTCGGCTTCGACGATTGCGGGTTCGACGGTTTCGGACTCGACGGTATCGGCCGGCGCTTCCGTGGCGGAGTCGGGTTGGGGCGCCGGCGGGGCAAGCGGGTCGCTGCAGGCAGCGAGCAGAAGGACCGAGGCCGCAAGGGCTCCGAAGTGGAAGGTCTGGTTCATCATGTATCTCCGTCAGCACGAGCGACAGTCCTAGAGAAGGCGCGCCGGCAAGGCAATCTCCGGCCGTTGTGCCGGGGGTTGCAGCGAAGATTTTCAGTTCCCATCTGGAGTTTGCGAGCCGCCTTAAAGGGGTTCGCGACCCGGCTGCAGCCTTCTGGTGCAGTCAGGGTCGGCTCAATGCCGGCAAGTGGTTTGCCGGCAGGCCTTGTCGCTCTGAAAGAGGATAAGTTCAAATGAGAACTGTTGATTTTACACCGCTCTATCGCTCGATCGTCGGTTTCGACCGTCTGGCAGACATGATGGATTCCGCCACCAAGATCGAGTCCCAGGGCTATCCGCCCTTCAACATCCAGCATGTTGACGAGAACGAGTACCTCATCGAACTCGCCGTCGCGGGATTCGGCGAAGAGGATCTTACGGTTGAAGTCCAGGAAAACATCCTGACGATCGCCGGGAAGATCGAGCCAAAGGATGATGGCGCATCGCGGCGCTTCCTGCATCGCGGCATTGCCGAGCGTGCGTTCGAACGGCGCTTCCACCTGGCCGATCACGTCAAGGTGGCGGATGCCGAATTGCTGAACGGGCTTTTGACCGTTCATCTCGTGCGCGAGATCCCCGAAGCGGCCAAGCCCCGCAAGATTGCGATTTCCGATGTTTCCGGGAAGTCCAAGACGCGGCTGATCGACGCCAACAAGACCAAGGCGGCCTGACCCGTCCGAACACGACACACGCTCTATCCCTCAAATCCGGGCGGCGAATTTCGGTTCGCCGCCCGTTTTTTGCTCAGGCGGCGTGAATGTCGATGGCGCCATCAATGGCTTCGGCCTGCTCGAGAAAATCATGATCGAGCGTTGCGCCGGTAAAGCAGGAGCCGCTGAAACGCGCCCGGCGCACATTGGCACCGTCCAGACGCGAATAGGAGAAATCGGCCCCGGTTGCCTTGACCTGGCGCATGTCGACGCCGCGAAAATCGGCATAGCGTGCCTTGCTGCCGGCGAGCGAGGCGGGCAGCATGCGATCGCCTTCCAGCACCAGCGGCCCGAACTGGCAATCGCGCAGATCGGCATTGCAAAGATTGGCACCGGTCAGATCGGCACCGCGCAAATCGGCGCCGCGCAGGCAGACCATGCGCAGATCGGCGCGCTCGAGCCGGGCGCCCTGCATTTGCGCACCTTCGAGGTCGAGGCCATACAGCGTCGAGCCGCGGGCATGGAAAGCGGTCAGGGTCTTGCCGGCCAGCGAGTGCAGGCCGCGCAGATCCATCCCGTCGAACAGCGAAGGCTTGCCCTCGCGTCCGTCGGTTTCGCACCATTGCACATGCGAAGCGATCTGGTCCGCGACCGGATTGTCGAGATTGGTGACATCAATGCCCACTGGTGCGCTGGTCAGCGCGCCATCGGTCTTCATGCCATCGGTCTTGGCCATTGCGGTCTTGGTGCCGATCATGACGCTATTGGTGAAATCAACGCCGGTGAGGTCGGCGCCCGACAGGTCGGCACCTTCCAGATTAGCGCCATGGAATGATGAGCCCCGCAGATTGGCGCGGATCATTCGGGCTCCCAGCAGCACGGCATCGGTGAAATCGGCTGTCTGGGCGGTAATGCCCGCCATTTTCGAGCGCGACAGGTTGGCGCCGCTGAAATTGGCTTTTCCCGCATCGCTTTGCTGGGTTGTGTGGGTCAGGATTGCCAATCCCTTTTCCTTGTCGACCTGGGCGATGGCGCCTTCGCGCAGATCTGCCTCGGTCATGTCGGCACCGGTCAGATTGGCGCCGCGCATGATCGCGCCGCGCAAATCGGCTCGCCGCAGACACGCGCCCTCGAGCGAGGCGCGGCGCAAATCGGCGGCGAAAAAAATCGCACTGTTGAGGGTTGCGCCCGCCAGGTTTGTGCCACGCAGCACTGCGCCGCTGAAATCGGCGTCGGACAGGTCGCGATTGGAAAGGTTCAGGTTTTCGAGGATGCAATAGGCGAAACTGGCGCGAGCTCCGCCGGCGCGGCCCGACCAGAGTCGCTCGTGCCTGTCGCAGATTCCGTCCACCTGTGCCTGGTCGAGTGTCGCATACTCGATTTTCTGGCCAGCCATGAGTTCAATCCTGTTGGTGCGGACCCCGGTCGATAACCATAGCAAGCAGGTGTTAACGCCCGGTATGAGGATTTCCGGCCGGACGCACGACCAGGCCAGCCTCGATCAGCCGCGCCGCGAGCGCGCTGCCAGGGGCGACGCAGACCCGGTTCATTCCGGCCTCTCCGAGCTGGTCGAGAGCCGCGCCGAGCGGTGCGCCAGCCGCGATCGTCAGGGCGGCATCATAGCGTTCGGCGTTTGCGTCGAGATAGACTTTCGGCTGGCCGGTCCGGATGCGATGAAAGAAGCCTTCATTAAGCGTCTCGGCCTCGGCCTGCCGCAACTCTGTCTCGACATGGAGGCCCGCATTGCGAAGCAGGGCGATACCGTGGCCGGACACTTTAGGATGCTGGTCCGCACAAGCAATGACGACCGATTCAAGGCCGGCCTCGATCAGCGCCGTGGCGCAGGGCGGCGTCTGGCCGTGAAAGGCGCAGGGCTCAAGCGTGACATAGGCGCGGGCGCCCCGCGCCAGCTCTCCGGCCTGGTCGAGGGCCAGGCGTTCAGCATGGGGTCTGCCCCCATCGGCGGTGGCGCCGCATCCCACGATCTTGCCGTCGCGAACCAGCACGCAGCCGACAGCGGGATTGGGGGCCGTGCGACCGAGCTGAGAGCGTGCAAGCGCCAGCGCCGTATCCATGAAGCGATGATCGGCCGACTTACTCATGTTTCAGGGCAGGGGTGGCAGGGATCTGGCGCGTGCGGGGTCGAGATAGCGCGCAGCGATGGGTTTCAGCGCGTCATCGGACAGATCAATCAGCAGCGGATTGCCCGTCGGGACCTCGACATCGATGATGTCGTGGTCATTGACCTCGAACAGGAACTTGATCAGCGCCCGCAAGCTGTTGCCGTGGGCCGCGATGATGATGTTTTCGCCGGCCGCGAGTCGCGGTGCGATCATGCCTTCCCAGGCCGGTTCGACGCGTTCGAGCGTCATCTTGAGCGATTCAGATGCCGGCAGGAGCGCCGCCGGGACACTGCTATAGCGCTCGTCCCTCGAGGGCTGGTCCGGTGAATCCTCGGGCAAGGGCGGTGGCGGCGTGTCAAAGGACCGGCGCCAGATCTTGACCTGGGCATCGCCATGCTTGGCACGGGTTTCGTCCTTGTCGAGACCGGCGAGCGCCCCGTAATGTCGCTCATTGAGACGCCAGGTCTTGTCGACCGGGATCCAGACCCGATCGAGGCCTTCCAGACAGAAATTCAGGGTCCGTATGGCGCGGGTCAGAACCGAGGTGAAGGCCCGGTCTGGCCGGAATCCGGCCTCTGTGAGCAGGGCGCCTGCATGGCGGGCCTGGGCCTCGCCTTCTTCGGTCAGGTCGACATCAACCCATCCAGTGAACCGGTTTTGCCGGTTCCACTCGCTCTGGCCGTGGCGGATAAGGGCGAGTTGCGGCATCGCGATATCTCCTTGCGGGTGACGATGGAAAACCGATAGCCCGGCCCGCATTGGCGGGCAAGGATCGGTCGCTGTCGCGGGGCGGGCGGGAGACGATTTTGATACTCCTGTGAGGGGAATTGTGATAGAGCTGCTCGCGTAAACAAAGAAGGTGGGGTGCGAGGGAGAGCCGGTTTGCGGCGCCAACGTACCCGGCCCGTTGGCGATAACCGGTCTGGCCTGCGCGCCCCCCTGCGGAGATCCGGACCGAAATCGCCAGACCAGCCGCGCACGTCTCTTTCCGGGACGTGCGCGGTTCTGTTATGGAGACGGGCATTATGCGTTCGCCATCCAGGAAGCCGGCATGACAGATTTCGACCCCGTCGCCTCCGCACGACGTGTGATTGCCCTCGAACGCGACGGGCTCGACGCCCTGATCCACTCGGTTGACGCGGCGTTTTCCGCGACGGTCGATCGGCTGGGCAAGGTTCGCGGCCGCCTGATCTGTTCCGGCGTTGGCAAGTCGGGACATGTGGCGCGCAAGATTGCCGCGACGCTCGCTTCAACCGGCACGCTGGCCTATTACGTCCATCCCACCGAAGCCAGTCATGGCGATCTCGGCATGATCACGCCGGACGATGCGGTGCTCGCCCTGTCGAAATCCGGCGAGACGCGGGAGCTGGGTGATCTGATCGCCTATTGCCGCCGCTTCTCCGTGCCACTGATCGGCATGACCAGCCAGGCCGACAGCACGCTGGCGCTGGCCGCCGATTACCGGCTGATCCTGCCCGATGCGCCTGAAGCGTGCGGCGAAACCCGCGCTCCGACGACCTCGACCACATTGATGATGGCGCTGGGCGACGCGCTGGCGATTGCCCTGCTCGAACAACGCGGGTTTACCGCGGCGGATTTCAAGACCTTCCATCCGGGTGGCGCCCTGGGCGCCGCTCTGGCGACCGCCGCCGACATCATGCATGCCGGCAAGGCGATGCCCTTGATCCTCGGCACCGCGCTGATGAGCGATGTACTGATCGAAATGACGGTGAAGAGCTTTGGCTGCGCTGGGATTCTCGACGATGACGGCCGGCTTGTCGGCATCATCACCGACGGGGATTTGCGGCGTCATATGGGCGATGCCCTGATCGAGAAACAGGCGCATGCGATCATGACGCGCAATCCCAAGACCGGTTTTCCCGGCATGCTGGCCGCCGATGCCCTGCGCGAGATGACGGCCGGCGAAGCCAAGATCATGCAGTTGTTTATTGTCGATCCGGAACATCGGCCGCAGGGTATTTTGCACCTGCATGACCTGCTGCGCGCCGGCCTCAAATAGAGTGCCAGCTTGCTATGGCCGCCTACAAGGCTGGTGCATACCCCTGCCCTTGCGGTATCATCAATTGTATTAACCCGTTAGAGCCTGTTTTTGTGGTGTGTCTCTGTTGCGACGGGTCCGGCAGAAGCGGGAATAAGGTCGTTTGACCGCGTTGGAGAGTGCATGAGGCAGCCGTTATCGCTCCAGGTGAGAACCCGGCTGAAGCCCTATTTCGTTGCCCTCGCTGGTTTCAGCCTGGCTTCGAACGTGCTCCTGCTCGTCTCGCCGCTCTACATGCTGCAGGTCTATGACCGCGTGCTGAGTTCCGGTTCGACCGATACCCTGATCTGGCTGACGGCGCTCGCCGTGATGCTGCTGGCGGTCTATGGCGTCTCCGAAGCCGCCCGGCGGCGTATCTGCGCCCTGGCTGGCGTCGAACTCGAGAATTTTCTCGTCCCGAAAATATTCGCCAAGTTTGAGGACGGGACCGGCGGGCAGCCGGCCCTGTCGCAGGATCTGGCGCTCGCGGGGCGCATCCAGGGCGCGCTCCAGGGCGGTACAGTCCTGCCCTTCGCCGACCTGCCCTTCGCGCCGATCTTTCTGGCGGCGCTGTTTCTGATCCACCCGTTTCTGGGCGCGCTCGGGCTGATCGGTGCGGTGATTGTCTTCGGTGTCGCAGTCGCGGCGGAAATGACCACGCGCGATGCCAGCAAATACTCCCAGACCGCTTTGAACGGGGCCAATGAGATGGCGGCCGGGCTGGAGCGCCAGCGTTCCGCCATGGTCGCGATGGGGCTGGTGCGCGCGGCCTATGCCAAATGGCAGGCGGCGAAACAGGCGGGGCAGAATTTCTCGCTGCATGCGGCCAAGGCGGACGGGAAATTCACGGCGATCTCCCGGACCGTCCGCCAGGTGCTCCAGATTTTCATCCTCGGCACCGGTGCGGCTCTGGCCCTGACCCAGGACATCTCGTCCGGCTCGATCGTCGCCTCGTCCATCATTCTGGCGCGGGCGCTGGGACCGATTGACCAGATCGTCGGCGGCTGGCGCAATAATGTGCTGGCCTGGCGCGCCTGGGTGCAGTTGCGTGAGCGGCTTGAGGGTATCGATGAAGCGGCGGGATATACCCCCTTGCCGCGGCCGAAGGCCGAGCTGGTGCTCGAGCGTCTTTCCGTAGTTGTTCCCGGTGCCAAGGAGCCTTTGATCCACCCGTTCAGCTATTCCGCGCAGGGCGGGCAGATCATCGCGCTCGCCGGGGCCAACGGGGCAGGCAAGACGACCTTGCTGCAGACCCTCTCGGGCGCTTGGCTGCCGGGTTCCGGGGTCGCGCGCCTGGGCGGACGGGCTGTGCACGAGTGGGCCAGTGCCGATCGCGGCCGCTATGTCGGCTATGTGCCGCAGGATGTCGAACTTCTGCCGGCCACTGTTTCGGAGAATATTGACCGTCTTGGCGCAGCCGGTCCGGACGCCGTCGTCCATGCTGCGCGGACTGCGGGGGCCCACGAGATGATCGTTGCGCTGCCGGATGGCTATGATACCCGCGTCGGTCCCGGCGGTGTGCATCTCTCGGGCGGGCAGCGCCAGATGATCGGGCTGGCGCGGGCCTTGTTCGGCGATCCCGTCCTCTTGTTGCTTGATGAGCCGACCGCCAATCTGGATGCCGCTGCCGCGCCCCTGTTGATCAAGGCTCTGGCCGAGGCGGCGGCCCGCGGGGCGATCGTGTTGGCCTCCAGCCATGACCGGCGTCTGATCGAGCGCGCCACCACCGTCATGCTGCTGCGCAATGGGTCCATTCTCGCTGCAACGGCCGAGCAATATCTCAAGCTGGCGGCCGGGCCGGGTGCCTCCATTCCCGGCAATCAGGGAGCCGTGGGATGACCGGTGCCACCGCAATAGCCGGACCCATGTCGGATTCCTTTGTCCGGCGGGCTGCCTTGGTCTGCCTGCTCGGCCTGGGAGGCTTCCTCGCCTGGGCGGGCTTCGTTCCGCTGGCAGAAGGCGTGCCGGCCTCCGGACAGGTCGTGGTCGAAAACAGCCGCCAGGTGGTACAGCATCTCGAGGGCGGGATTATTCACGAACTCCTGGTGCGCGATGGCGACCATGTCGAGGCGGGCCAGCAATTATTGACGCTGCAGGAGACGGCCTCGCTGTCCGTGCGCGACGAGATCATGCAGGATATCGCCTCCCTGACTGGTTCGCTGCAACGCCTGCTGGCGTTGCGCGACGGGCTCGAAGAGCCTGATTTTTCTGCGCTGGACGCCATGTCACTGGGCCAGACCGAGCGGGCCGAAGTGCTGGAGCGACAGCACGACCTTTTCCGTCAGCAACGCCAGGCCTTCGATGCCGACATCGCGGTTCTCACCGCGCGGCGCGATGGCGCCCAGTCCTCGCGCCTGCTGCAGGCGCGCCAGGTTGTCCTGACGCAGCGCGTCCTCATCGCAGCCCAGGGGCAGCTCGAATTATTGCGCGACCGCGTCGATCGTCAAATGGCGCGGCTGGACGAATTGCGCGCCATGGAACGCGATGTCGCCACGCTGGAGGCCGAGATAAGCCGCCTGCGCACCGAAGCGCAAGCGGCCGCCAATCTCGAACAGGATCTTGAGGGACAGATCGGCCAGGCCGAGGCGACATTCGCGCGCCAGATCTCGACCGAGCAGCTCGATGTACGCACCCAGTTGCAACAGGCCGAAGAGCGGATCAATTCGGCTCAGGATATTTTGAACCGTGCAGTCATCACAGCGCCGGTGGCCGGAGAGATTCTCAATCTGCGTTTCACGACCGAGGGCGGTGTTGTCCGACCGGGCGAGGCGATACTTGAGATTGTTCCCGAGGTGGGTGAGGTGACGGCTTCGGTCCGCATACGGCCCAACCAGCGCGCGGCGGTGTATGCCGGGCAGGCGGTTCGAACACGTGTCACGGCCTTCAAGAGCTGGATGACGCCGCAGCTCGATGGCACCGTCGTCAGTGTCAGCGCCGATCTGAAAACCGATGAAGCGTCCGGCACCTCGTATTACGAGGTCCGCGTGACGGTGCCGGGCTCGGAACTGGAAAAGCTGGGAGATCGTGAAATCACGCCGGGCATGCCGATCGAGGTCTTCATTTTTTCCGGCCGGAGCCGCACGACGCTGGATTACCTGTTCGAGCCGATCGCCGAATCGCTGTTCCGCGGCGCGCGGTCAGGGTGATCCGGTCATGCTGAGTTTTACCCCGCAAATCCGTCTGACCGGCCTGCTTGCGGGCCTGCTTGCCCTGACCGGGCCGGCTGCTGCCCAGGGCGTGGAAGATCAATGCCTCGGCTTCGCCGAAAGCCTGACCCTGGCCGTCGAGCGGGCGCCGGAGGTCGATCAGGCACGCGCACGCGCCGACGAAGCGCAGGCCGATCTGCGCGAGGCCCGTTCCCTGGGTCGGCCCCAGGTGTCGGCCTTTGGCCGCTCCGGGATCGGCGATACGGGACTGACCTCCAACCAGGTCGACAATCAGGTCGGCGTCCGCCTTGCCCAGCGCGTGTATGATTTCGGCGATGGCCGGCTGGCGCGGCTTTCGGCACAGGGAAATCTCGATCGGCGAGGGTTTGAAGTTCGCGAACAGCAAAGCCAGGCCGCCTACACCCTGGCCGATGCCTATCTGACGTTGCTGGAAGCCCGGGCGATGATCAATGTGATCTCCGAACGCCGCGATTATTTCGAACGTCAGAGCGAGGCCGTTGAAGCCCTGCTGCTGCGTGGCGGCGCGACCCGTGCTGAAAGCGCGCAGATTGCCGCCCAGCTCGCCGATGCCGATGCCGAGGCGCTGGATCTGCGCTTCACGGTTGAACGCGCGACGACGCGAATCCGCGAATATACCGGCCAGGATATGGCGCCTTGCGGCGCGGCCCAGGTTCAGGCTGTCCTCGATGCTCAGCTCTCCGGCCTCGATACGATTGATGCTGCGGTCGGGTCAGCCCTTGCGGCGCACCCACAGATCGGTGCGCAGCGCGGCGCAATTCGCAGTCTGGAAGCCCAGCGCGACCGCCAGCGGCGCTCGCGTCTGCCAGTGGTGGAAGTCGTCGGGATCGTTTCCTACGTTTATGACGACTTTTCCGAGGACTGGGACACGCGCGACCGGGTCGGGGTTGATGTCTCGGTTCCACTGTATTCCGGCTCGGCGCTGGGGGCGCGGAATGACCGGGCCCAGGCACGTCTGGAGCAGGAGGAGAGCGGGCTGCGCGCCCTGCAACGCAGCCTTGGCGAAGAGGCGGAGATCGCCTTTCGCCGCGCGATATCGCTGCAGGCGCAATTGCTGCGCCGCGAGGCGGTTGCCGCCAGTCAGCTGGACTATTTCGAGGCGATTGCCGGCGAGTTCAGCTTCGGTCTCGGAACTTTGCCGGTGCTGGTCGATGCTCGCCTGGCCTATGAGCAGGCGGCGCTGAACGTGGTCTCGGCACGGTATTCGCTGCTACGCCAGCAGCTCGACCTGATGCGGCTGACGGCGCGCATGCCCGGTCTGGAAAGCCGTCGCGGCAAGCGCTCGGCGGATTGATCTCTCCGGCGCCAAATGACTATTTTGGCGCGCGGCCAGTGGCAAGTTTCGTGAATTCAACATGATAGAACCGGAAAAGCGTGTAAGCCGTGACTGCCAGACCATAGGTGAGAAAACTGGCGAACACCCCGAGCAAGCCCCAGGTGACCACTCTGTATACAACCTCTACCATCCCCGGACCCCATACGCGGCAACAACAAATACCGGTTGAGTATCCACTACTTACCCGTAATTGGCAAGCTTCGGTTGTGGCGCGGCATCAGGAGCCTGCCGGTAGCCTGGCCAGGGTGAGTGCCAGGGCGCGCTCATGATTGGGCCGGGCAATGCCGAAGGCCTGACTGATCGCATCGCAATCCAGCACTGAATAGGGCGGCCGCTGCGCCGGTGTGGGATAGTCGACGGTGCCGATGCGCTCGACAGCCGGCTTCCGTCCGGCACCCGGCCAGGCGGCCGCGAAAATATCGGCGGCGAAATCGGCCCAGCTTCTCGGCGTGTCCCCACAATAATGGAATACGCCCCGGGTGTCGGCGCCATCGGTAAGCTGATCGGCAATGGAGAGTATCGCCGCGGCGATGTCCGCCGCCGCCGTCGGACAGGTGATCTGATCGCTGACGACCCGGACCCGGTCCTGGCTGGCGCCGAGCCGCAGCATGGTCCGCAGAAAGTTTTGGCCCGAAGGCGAATAGACCGCCGATGTCCGCAGAATCACGTGCCGTGCACCGCTGGCCATGATCGCTTCGTCGCCGGCGAGTTTGGAATGGCCATAGACCGAGACCGGATTGCAGGGGTCGCTCTCGCGATAGGGCGCGCTCTTGAGTCCGTCGAAAACATAATCGGTCGATAGATGGATCAGCGCGATGCCGGCCTGTCGGCAGCGATCGGCGAGTATGCCCGGCGCGGCCGCATTGATGGCGTGCGCAAGATCGGGTTCGGATTCGGCGCGGTTGACGTCGGTATAGGCTGCGGCATTGACCAGCACGCTGCCGGCTGCCGCCGACATCAGGACCGGGACAAGCGCAGTGTCGATCGTGTCAGGGCCAGCGAGATCAAGTTCCGGGCGTGCAAATTGCCGCAGGTTCCGGCCCTGACCCGCAGCCAAAGCGGCAACCGCCGCAGCCACCTGGCCGGAACGTCCGATGAGAATGATATCGCCGGCCATCAGTTCTGGCTCAGACCAAGCCGCCCTGGCGCGGCCGCGCCGCCGACCCGGGCGAGGGCATCGCGGCACCAGTCGGGATTGGCCAGATACCAGGATATGGTTTGCGCCAGCCCGTCTGCCAATGAATGACGCGGCGACCAGCCCAGTTCGCGTTGCAGCTTGCCGGCGTCGATCGCATATCTGAAATCATGGCCGGGCCGGTCGGTGACGAAGGCGATCTGGTCGGCCGAATTGCCCTGGCGCGGACGCTGCCGGTCGAGCTCGGCGCAGAGCCGTTGGACGAGATCGAGATTGCTGCATTCCGCATCACCGCCGACATTATAGGTCTCGCCTGTCCGGCCGCTTTCCAGAATGGCGAGCAAGGCTTCGGCATGGTCCTCGACATGCAGCCAGTCGCGGACATTCGCGCCGCTGCCATAGACCGGGATGGCATCGCCCCTGATCGCGGACAGGATGACGACCGGAATCAGCTTTTCAGGGAATTGGCGCGGGCCGTAATTATTGGAACAATTCGAGATCACGGTCGGCAGGCCATAGGTCGCGTGCCAGGCGCGCACCATCATGTCGGCGGCGGCCTTGCTGGCGGCATAGGGTGAGTTGGGCCGGTAGGCACTGTCCTCGGTGAAGCGGCCAGTCGCTCCAAGCGAGCCATAGACCTCATCGGTCGAGACATGGTGAAAGCGGAAGGCCGCCGCCCGTCCGGCATCCAGCCCCTTGCGATAGTCCGCACTCGCCTGCAGCAGCTGTGCCGTGCCGCCGACATTGGTATCGACGAAGATTTGCGGTCCGTCGATCGAGCGGTCGACATGGGATTCAGCCGCCAGATGCATGACCGCATCGGGCTGGTGCAGTGCGAATATCCGCGCCAGCGCCGCGCCGTCGCGGATATCGGCATGCTCGAACCGGTAGGCCGGATCATTTTGCACCGTGGCCAGATTGGCCGGGTTGGCGGCATAGGTCAGGGCGTCGAGATTGACGATTTCATGGCCGCGCGCGAGCGCTGTGTGGATCAGGGCCGAACCGATGAAGCCGCAGCCGCCGGTGATGAGAAGTTTCATCTGGCCACCTCGCCGTCCTCGCCGCCGAACCGGAAGGGGGTCTCGAAACCGGCCCAGGAGACCCCGTTGGCATCCTTCGCCGACAGGGTCGCCGCAGATCTGTCTATGCCCCAGTCAATGCCGAGATCGGGATCGTCCCAGGCCAGGCTGGCATCGAGGCCGGGGGCATAATCATTATCGACCTTGTACTGAAGGATGGTGTCGGCCTCCAGCGTCACGAAGCCGTGCAGGCAGCCGCGCGGGACGAAGATCTGGGCCCCGTTTTCGGCCGACAATTCCGAGCTCAGATACTGGCCGAAGGCGGGCGAGCCGAGGCGGGCATCGACGATGACATCGAGCGCGCGGCCCCTGGTCACGCGCACCAGCTTGGCCTGGGCGGCGGGCGGGTACTGAAAGTGCAGGCCGCGCACCGTGCCGGCCGCCGCCGACCAGGACTGATTGTCCTGGGAGAAATCGGCTAGAATTCCGAGCTCCGCGAAGATCTGGCGGTTAAAGGTGACGGAAAAATAGCCGCGCTGATCGCCATGGCGCGGCGGGGTGATCAGTATCACTCCTGGGATGGCGAGGCGTTCAATCTGCATGTCGGCTCTCCGTATAGCTGACGGATATGCGCGGGTTTGCCGGGCAACTCAAGTCTGGCCGGGCAGGCAGCGCCTTCGCGTGGTTTCCAGACCGGCCGAGGTCTAGTATGCGTGTTGCCGCTCGCATGGAGCGGTGGCGATAAAAGACTGGGGTGTGCAAGGTGAAGGGAATTGTGCTTGCAGGGGGGAGTGGAACCCGGCTGTGGCCCTTGACGCTCAGCACATCCAAGCAATTGCTGCCCGTCTATGACAAGCCGATGATCTATTATCCGCTTTCCGTGCTGATGCTGGCAGGTATCCGCGATATCCTCATCATCACCACGCCCGAGGACCAGGATCGCTTCCGGCAATTGCTCGGCGATGGCAGTCAATTGGGCGTGCGGCTGAGCTATGTCGCGCAGCCCAGCCCGCAGGGGCTGGCGCAGGCCTTTCTGCTCGACGAGGATTTCATCGGCGACGGGCCGGTGACCCTGATCCTGGGCGATAATCTGTTTTATGGCCACGGCTTCGACGAAATCCTGCGGCGGGCGACCGGACTGACCTCGGGAGCGACGATTTTCACCTATCATGTCAACAAGCCGCAACGCTATGGGGTCGTCCTTCTCGATGCCGATGGGCGGCCGGTCTCGATTGACGAGAAGCCGCTGGAGCCGCGCTCGAATCTCGCGGTCACTGGCCTGTATGTCTATGATAATGACGTTGTGGAAATAGCACGCTCGATCCGCCCTTCGGCGCGCGGCGAACTCGAGATCACCGATGTCAATCGCGCCTATATGGAACGCGGCGACCTGCGCGTGGAAAAACTCGGCCGCGGCATTGCCTGGCTCGATACCGGAACGCCGCAGGCCCTGCTCGAAGCGTCCGAATATGTCCGCTCGCTCGAGCGGCGCCAGGGGCTGCAGATCGCCTGCCTGGAGGAAATAGCCTTTATCAATGGCTGGATCGGCCGCGACGAGCTTGCGCGCTCGGCGCAACGATTTGCCAAGTCCGATTATGGCAAATACATAGCCAAACTGCTGGAAAATTGACCGGGCCTGCGACGGAAGCCAGCCTGACCGCAGAGCTGGTCGGGGCGGGAAATGCGCATCTGGGTGGGGAAATTGAATGACGATTCTGGTTACAGGTGCGGCGGGCTTTGTCGGGTTTCATGCGGTCAGCGCCCTGCTGGATCGCGGTGAGGACGTCGTCGGCATCGACAATCTGAACGCCTATTACGACCCG
>JBNMNI010000005.1:0-16403 GCA_051275375.1 Maricaulis sp.
AGGAATTTGCCCAGCGCATCGGCGAATTCGAAGGCCGGCGTCTGCAGCGGCTCGAAGCCCCAATCGTCATAGATCCGGCTGGCGGTCTCGACCAGATGCCGTTCGGCGCGCAGAACCGGTCCGGAACGGTCTTCGAAACCGCGCGGGCGGCGGGCCTTGGGACGAAACGGTTTTTTCGCGCTCATGAAACTCTCCGGCTGGATCGATTGGCGGCCCGCCCCTGTAAAGCAGGCAATCGGCCGCGTGTCAGCGGTCTTCAATATCGAACCAGCCCCTGCGGGCCAGTTTTTTCACCAGTTCGCCCCCGCAACGCCGCGCGATTCACCGGCGGTCAAACTCTTGCTGCTAGGCTTGTGGCGTGTTGTCCCTTGCCGGAAGTCCCGTCATGCGCCTTTTCCTGCCCGCCCTCGCCGGCCTCTTGCTTGCCAGTTCCGCCGCCCTGGCCGGGCCGGGCACGGATCTGGCCGACCAGGCCCGCATGATTGCCGAGCAGGCGCAACAGCGCGCCGATTTCGCTGCCGACCGGCCCGGAGCGCCCGCGGCGATGATCGAACTCGATGACCCGCTGCAATTCGATCTCGACCGGTTCTCCGCCGATGCGATGCGGCTCAGCCGCGCCATCGACGAAGCTGGCGGACCGATCGATTTGCGCTGTATTTTCCGCGGCATGTCCGGCGATGCCGCCAGCCGTCTGGAAGCACTCAACGGGGCGCAGACCGCCGCCGACCAGGCCCGCATCTATCGCGAGATTTCCGCACTGATGCATGATGCGGCCGAGATCGCACCGGCCGCCGATGGCGAGGAACTGCCGGTCGCGTCCAGCCCGCCGGCCACCTGCCCGGCTTCGCGGGAGTAGAGCTTCAGTCAGCCGGCCGCCTCGGCCAGCGCAGCGATCACAACATCCCGTGTCAGGACCGATGGCAGGACCCGCGCCGGCCCGCCATCAGCGGGATAGACCAGGTAGAGCGGAACGCCGGCCTGGCCATGCTCGGCGATCAGGGCCGCGATCTCGTCATTGCGATTGGTCCAGTCGGCGCGCATTTCCACCACGCCATATTGCTCGAATGCGGCGACGACCGCCGGATCGCTGAGCGTACCGAGCTTGTTGACCTGACAGGTCACGCACCAGGCCGCCGTGACATCGACGAAGATCGGCTGCCCGCTGGCGCGCAACTCGGCAACGCGTTCACGCGACCAGGCCTCTTCGCTCGCCGATAGGCTGGGCGCGTTGGTGGCTGCGGGCAGGCGCGCAATCGCGACGGTCGCCGCCAGACCGGTCAGCAGGGAGAGGATGGCGATCAGGGTCCAGGCCAGATGATTCTGCTTGCGCGCCCAGATCGCCAGGCTCAGGGCCAGCAGGCCAATCCCCAGCAATAACAGGCCTGACGGGCCGGACTGGATCACCAGAACCCAGCTCAGCCACAACACCGAAGCGAACATCGGAAAGGCGAGAAACTGTTTGAACTGCTCCATCCAGCGCCCAGGCTTCGGCATGAAGGCCTGCAGTGCCGGGATGAAACTGACCAGCACGAAGGGCGCGGCCAGTCCGGCACCCATAGCGGCGGAGACCAGCAGGACGATGATAGCCGGCTGGGTCAAGGCCAGGCCCAGCGCTCCGGCCGCCAGCGGGCCGACGCAAGGCGCCGCAACGACAACAGCCAGCACGCCGGTGAAGAAAGCGCCCTGGGCGCCCGGCTTCTCGCTCAACCCGCCGCCGACACCCTGTAGGCTGGTCCCGATCTCGAACGTGCCGAGCAGGTTGAGACCGATCGCAAACAGGAGCAGCGTCAAGCCCGCGACCACGACAGGCACCTGCAACTGGAAGCCCCAGCCGACCGGCAATCCGAATTCACGCAGCCCGACCAGCACGGCGGCCAGGGCAACAAAGCTCAAAATAACTCCGGCGAGGAAGAAGAGCGCATGGCGCTGGACCCGGTGCGGATGATCATGCGCGCCCTCGACGAATTGCAGCACCTTGATCGACAGGATCGGAAAGACGCAGGGCATCAGATTGAGGATCAGCCCGCCGGCAAAGGCGAGCAAAAGCAGACCCATCAGACCGGGCGTCGCCGCCGGCACCGGCAATGCCAGCTCGGCGATGGCGGCCGAGGCGGGCAGAACCATGTCGCGATCGGGCTGGGCCTGGATTTCAACGGCCAGCTCGCGCGCGGCAGCGCCTGTACCGGCGGTGTAGCGCAGCACGCCGCCACGGGGCTGCGAGCCCTGCGGATCGGGCCGGAAACCGGGGGTGAGGATAAGCCGGGTCACGCCGTCGCCGCGCTCGACGCGCTGGGCGGCAGAATGCGCGATCAGGCTGGCATCATAGGGGAAGAAGACAAGATCGCGCCAATCGGTATCCGGCGCGGAAAATATGCCGTTGGCCAGTTCCAGCACGATGCTGGCATTACCAAACCCGATCCGGGCCTCAAGCCCGCTCGCGGGCTGCGGGACGGCATCAAGAGCCGCCTGAATGTACCAGCGCCCGTCCTCATCCGGCTGCGATTGCGCGGCCACCGGCAGGGTGAGCGACAGGGTGCGTTCCTCGGGAACGCAGATGATCTCGCACACCAGCCAGCTCGCATGCGCCGTGATCGCAAGTTCCGAAGCCGCATAGCCGGAATCCAGCTCGACGCTGACCGGCAGGACGAGTTCGCCATGATAGCCATAATCCATGATGGTTTCGGCGAGCGGCATTTGCTCGGGCGCCGGCCATTCGATCGCGCCGATCGTCACACCGGCCGGGACCTCCCAGCGGATCTCGGTCGGCAATCCATTATCGCCGGGATTGCGCCAATAGGTGTGCCAGCCCTCGGGAATCACCTGATGCAGCCCCAGGTAAAACGCCTCGCCCGGGGTTACAACGGAGCGGTTCGATACCAGCCGCGCATCGACAATGGGCTCGCTATCAGCCCAACCCGGTTGCGCCGGCGCCGTGGAGGCGAGACCCGCAAGAAGCGCGAAAGCCGTTGCTAGACTGGCAAGAAGACGCATGAATTGACCTCGGGGCTGGAACGGGAATGCAGAACCTCATCAGCCATATAGTCATGTTTTGCCGCTGACCAAGCCTGATCGCGCAATGGTGATCGCCGACAAGCAAACGGCCGCGCTTTTCAGCGCGGCCGCAGCCGTCAGAATGACATGCGCAAAGCCTAGGCCTTGGCAGCAGGTGCTGGCGGAAGTTTCGAGACGCGGCGCATGATCCGCTCCCAGCGCTGCAGCGACATCAGATGGGCAGAGATCGCGAACAGATCGCCATTCTTGTGCATCTCGACAAGCTTGTCGGCAGGAAGATTGGCGAATTTCTCTTCCGAGACACCCCAATATTCGGCGACGGTGATCGTGTTGTCCGGATTGTTGGGATCGGCAACGCGCACGCTCTTCTGCTCGAACAGGTCGAGCGCATTGAGACGTTCGACGAAGGCTTCCGTGACCTTGGCATCGTTTTCGAAGGCCGAGACGAATTCGACGGCCTTGTTGATGTATTCGGTCGGCTCGCCAGCTTCGTCGAAGAAGGGCAGGTCCGACTTCGATTTGACCACGAAGGGTGCATCGACATCAACGCAGACGGTCGATGGCTGATCCATAGGATTGGATGCGCTGACGAACGGATAGCGGCGCACATAGGCCGGGACATAATGGTCGGCGTCGAACTGGCCGTCTTCGGTGACGAAGACATTGGTGCCCTGACGCAGACCCATCACCAGAACCGGCATTTTCTTGTCGCCGAGGAAGATGATCGGATAGCTGCCGCTGGCAATCGAGAACTCGCCGGCAATGGCGGGAACGAAATGCCAAGCCTTCAGGAAACTGTAAGGTGCGGCAATGTTCTTCACGCCGTAATTCTTGTGTTTGGTACGGTTAAGCGGCTCTACATTCTTGTAGAGTGGAACCGTCCCGGTGAGGCGCGCCTCGGTGGTTGGTGCGTCGGCCATGTTGAAACCCCTTCATTGCTTTCGGCGCTAGATAGCGGATATGCCCGGTGGCGGCAACGCAGCCACGCAGGCACAGAAGCTTGTCCGGTCTGCAATAAAAATGCCGGACCCCGAAGCCGGGGTCCGGCACACTCGCTCGGAGGGCGAAGTGTCTAGAAGCGGCGTCCGAATCCGAAGCCGAGAACCAGCGGGTCGATATCGACCGATGCATTGATCGCCCCGTCGATCACCACGTCTGTATTGATGTCGATGTATTTGACATCGACATTGAGGAACCAGTCGCCCGACAGGGCAAAATCAATCCCGGCCTGGGCGGCAAGCCCGAAGCTGTCATCATAGCTGATGCTGGTCAGCGCGGATCCGCCGGGCAGATCCTCATTGAAGAAATGCGTGTAATTGATCCCGGCTCCCAGATAGGGACGCATCTGGCCGTCTGGATTGAAATGATACTGCAGGGTCAGGGTTGGCGGCAGCAAGGTTACGCCACCGAGATCGATATCGCCGGCAATCGTACCGACGGCCTGAACATCATGCGGTGTGACGCCGAGGATGAGCTCCACGCCCCAGTGATCGTGGAGGAAATAGGTGATGTCCAATTCCGGGACGATCTGGTCGGAAATATCGACATCGCCGCCGATCACACCGATCGTGGCACTTTCATTGGGCATGACATCGATGGCGCGGACACGAACCAGCCAGTCGCCGCTCTCGGCCATCGCCGGAGCTGCTGTGGCAAATACGGTGACAAAAGCTGCAGCACAAAGCAGAACGCGTTTCATGAGGGGACCCCTTCGTCCATAAAAATATTATGGACTTTATCGGTTATCCTCCGGCTTGCGGGCAGTGCGCGTTTCGCCGCGCGTCAGCCTGCCGCACCATGATTCGATCAGGGCGATCCGCTCTGCACACTGACATCAAGACTTTGTGCAGGCCGAGCGCGCAAAGCGCGGATGCGGCAGGTGTGTTTTGCGTCAAACTCAGTCTACATAGGCACACCATGCACGCTGATTCCACACGCACAGCCCTTGAGGCCGCCGAGACGCTCTGCCTGGAGCGCGGCGAACGGCTGACACCGGTTCGCCGGCGCGTGCTTGAACTCGTTCTGAGCGCCGATGGCCCGGTGAAGGCCTATGACCTGCTGGAAGCGATCAAGCCGGGCCCCGGCTCGGCCAAGCCGCCAACGGTGTATCGCGCGCTCGATTTTCTGATCGGGCTGGGTCTGGTGCACAAGGTTGAGGCGCTTAACGCCTTTGTCGGCTGCACGACCCATACCCATCCGGGTGGCTGCGCCGAACTGTTTATCTGCACCCATTGCGGTGCGGTCGAGGAACGTCACGGTGCCCCGGTCAGCACCCACAGGCCGGACGGCTTCACCATCGAGCGTTCGGTGATCGAGCATTTCGGACATTGCCGAAATTGCCAACACTGATGGGCCAGCCATGATGGGATCTGCACGATGATCGAGATATGGCGTGGCAATGCCAACGCATGGGAATGCGACGAACTCGGCCATATGAATGTGAAATTCTACCTGGCCAAGGCCAGCGAGGCGATCGCGGGGCTGGCGGCGCATACCGGCCTGAAGAATATCCACCGCGCCGATGCCAATGCCACCCTGCTGCCAACTGCCCTGCATATCCGCTTTCTCGCCGAGGCCCGCCCCGGTGCCCCGCTGATGATCGAGGGCGGCTGGACCGCGATCGAAGCGACAGGCTGTTCGGCAGTCCTGGTGATGCGCCATGGCGGCACGGGACAGCCGGCCGCGACCTTCCGGATCGATCTCGACCATGTCTCGCCGCGCGACGGCCGCACCTTTGTCTGGCCGAGCCATTTTGCCGAACGGCTGCAGGCGCGTCTGGTAGAGACACCCGCTTTCGCCCTGCCGCGCGGCATTACGGGTCGCCAGGGCCGCGGCCTGGCGACCTTGCAGCGCGCCGACGCGCTCGGCCTCGAGCGGGTCGGCCAGGGCCGTTTCGCGCCCGGCGAGACGGATGTGTTCGGCCGCATGCAGACCGAGGTCCTGCTCGGGCGGATTTCCGACTCTGTGGTGAATTTCAAGGCCGGCTTCCCGGAGGAATGGGCCTTCCACCAGGGCAAGGCCGATGCCCGGATCGGGTCAGCCCTGCTGGAATGCCATATCATCCCGCGGCGCTGGCCCCGTGCCGGCGACGCCTATGTTGTACGCTCGGGGCTGAAAGCCTTCGGCCCGAAAGTGCGCAATATCGTGCACTGGGTGCTCGACCCAGCCACAGGCAGACCCTGGTGGTCAATGGAGGGCGTCGCCGCCCCGATGGATCTGGATGCGCGCAAGATCCTCGATCTGACCGAGCCAATGCGTGCCGGGCTGGAACAGGCCTGCGTGGCCGGGCTGGAAAGCTGATCTGTGCCCTCACCGCCACACTCGTGGCGGATAGGCGACAAATCAGCCGTGATCGGCTTGCCCGCGACCCGTTGCCCGGTGTAACCAGCGCGCTGCGGACCAATCGGCATATTGGAGCAGGCCCATGAGCAGATCTATCTGACCTTCGATGGTGGCCGAACGTGCCGCCTTCGCGTGCGACCCTGCCGCGCCTGCATTCAGGCCCGCCCCCGCACGATAGCGCAGACGTTCTCCATCCACAGGTTTGATGCACTGCCCTCATGAGGACGGACCGAAAGGTCCGCTATTGCGATGTCAATTTCCGATCCCGAAACACCCATTATCCGCACACTGAGCAATCTGCAGGTCCTGACATTCCTGCGCCGTCAATGGATGCGCCGGCCCTGGCTGCTGGCCGGGATTATTGTTTTCATGCTGCTGGCGACGATCGCCGAGGTCTATATCCCCGTTGCTGCCGGCCATTTGATCGACGCGCTGGCGGCCGGGCCTGAGACCGGAAAACCCTGGCCGGCCTTCGCGCTCTATCTCGGCGCAGCTGTGAGCTATTATATCGTGCGCCAGGCGGCCTCGCGCTGCGAAGTGCCCTTCTCATCAGCCAATATGGCGGATCTGACGACGGAGGCCTTTGCCAAGGTGCAACGCTTCTCGCTCGACTGGCACGCCAACACCTTTGCCGGCTCGGTGGTGCGCAAGATCACGCGCGGCATGTGGGCCTATGACACCATCACGGTAAACATCTTCCTCGGTCTGGCCCCCTCGCTCGGTGTCATGTTCGGTGTCGCGATTGTCATGGCCGTGCGCTGGCCACTGGTCGGCGGCGTGGTGCTGGTCGTGATGGCGGCCTTCATCGCCTCATCCCTGATGCTGAGCCGCTATTATATCAGGCCGCAGAACATGCGCTCGAACGCGCTGGACTCCCAGATCGGCGGCGCTTTGGCCGATGCGGTGGGCGGGATTGCGACGGTCAAGAGCTTCGGCGCCGAGACGCGCGAGGATGAACGTTTTCACGAACTGACCTGGCGCTGGCGCAATGAGACCAAGAAGACCTGGATGCGTTTCGTCAATTCCTGGCTGGTCAATATCGCCACCGATTTGTCAATGCAGGCAGGCCTGGTCGGGCTATTGGTCTGGCAATGGTCGCGCGGTGCGGCGAGTGCCGGCGATGTCGTGGCGGCGCTGGCGGCCTATATGCTGGTGTCGGGCTATATGCGCCGGTTTGGCGAGCAGGTGCAGGCGATCCAGCGTTCAATGGACGAATTGCAGGACCTCGCCGTGTTTGACCTGCAGGAGAGCACGGTCGAGGACGCCGCCGATGCGCAGGCATTCCGGCCCGGCCCCGGCGCGATCCGCTTTGACCGTGTCGGCTTCACCTATGAAGGACAGAACCGCGCGCTTTACCGCGACTTTTCTCTGGATATTCAACCGGGTGAGAAGGTTGCCCTGGTCGGCGCGACAGGGTCGGGGAAGTCGACTTTCGTCAAGCTGGTGCAGCGTCTGTATGACGTCAATGAAGGCTCGGTGAAGATTGACGGCCAGGATGTGCGCCATGTCGCCCAGGCGAGCTTGCGCCAGAATGTGGCCCTGGTGCCGCAGGATCCGGCGCTGTTTCACCGCACAATTGCGGAAAATATCGCCTATGGATCACCCGGAGCGACAGAGTCCGATATCATTGCCGCTGCCCAAGCGGCCCACGCGCATTCATTTATCACTCGCCTGCCGCTGGGCTATCGTACGCTGGTCGGAGAACGCGGGGTCAAGCTTTCGGGCGGCGAGCGTCAGCGCGTCGCGATCGCGCGCGCGATTCTGGCCGATGCACCGATCCTGATTCTCGACGAGGCGACGTCCAGTCTCGACAATGAGACCGAGCGCGATGTGAAGCTGGCGATGGAAGCGGTGATGCGCGGACGCACCACCATCATTATCGCCCACCGCCTGTCGACCATTCGCGATGCCGACCGCATCCTGGTGTTTGACAAGGGCCGTATCGTCGAACAGGGCACGCATGACGAGCTGGCTGGCAGGGATGAAGGCACCTATGCGCGACTGGCAGCACTGGCGGCGGGCTGACAGCGAAGGACGCGTTCATTTTTGCACCTGCGGGGCCAGCATGGCTGGCCTCGGACGGCGCGGTGTGCTTGTGTCGGGATCTGTGAAAATTCGAGGTCGTGATGCGTTTGCTTGCCAGCCTGTTTGTCCTGTTCCTGTTTGCGCCGGTTGCGATGGCGGAGGACAACTCCCCCTCGGCCTTTGACCAGAATTATTCCGCCATGGCCGTCGTCGACGCAGCCCTCGACGAGGCCCGCGCCGCAGACAAGCGCCTGCTGCTCGTGTTCGGCGCCAACTGGTGCCATGACAGCCGCGGCCTGCAGGGACATTTCCGCGATCCGCAGCTCGCCGCGACACTCAGCGAACACTATGTGGTGCGCCTGATCGATGTCGGCTGGCGCGACCAGAACCAGGATGTGATCCGCCGCTTCGGCGTGGCCGCACTGTATGCGACGCCGATGGTGATGATCATCGATCCGGTCGACGAGACCCTGCTCAATCGCGATGAACGCGAGGCCTGGGGCTCGGCGGCCTCGACACCGGTCGAACAGGCGCGCGCCTATTTCGCGCGCTGGGCCGGGGAAATTCCCCAGGCGGGCGGCGTCGTCGAGACCTCGCTGGTCTATCAGGCGATGATGATCGAGATTGATCTGTTCGAGGAAGAGGAAGGCGACCGTCTCGCCAAGGCCTATCTCGATATCGGGCGCTGGCGGGCCATGCCCGCTTCCGAGCGGCCGGACGCTTTCATGGCGCTGTATGACGAGGTCGATGAATGGCGCCGCGAATTGCCGCGCCAGGTCGGCGAGCTGCGCGAGCGCGCACGCTCAATGGTCGCCAACGCGCTGGTCGCGATTGCCGGCGAGACGCCGGTCTCGGCCGAAACCGTCGCTGTGCTCGACCGGCAGAACCCCGATCTTCATCTCGATTTCCAACCGCATGAGAGCGCCAGCTGGTAGCCCCAGACCTGCCTGCCCCGGGACCACATCATGTCATCCATCCCCTATTTCGAAATCCATTCCTTCGCTGACCCTGATCAGCCCTTCACCGGCAACCCCGCCGGTGTCTGCCTGATGGAGGCCTTCCCGGCCGATCCCATCCTGCGCGGCATCGCCGCCTCCAATAATCTCTCCGAGACGGCCTTCCTGGTGCCTGCCGGTGAGGATTGCTGGCAATTGCGCTGGTTCACGCCGACGCTTGAAGTCGATCTGTGCGGCCATGCGACGCTGGCGGCCGGCGCCGTGGTGCTCGATAACGGGCTGGTGGCGCAGGGCATTGCCCGGTTCGAGACCCGTTCGGGCCGGCTCGAGGTGCGGGCCGATGGCCAGGCCTTCGCGATGGATCTGCCGCTGATCGGCTACCACCCCGGCCGCCGCAATGCAGCGATAGAGGCGGCACTCGGCGTTGAGACCGGACCGGTCGACGTGCTGGAGGTCAACCGGATTCATGGCGCCGGCTACCAGATGTGGGTGATGGCCGATGAGGCGACGGTGCGGCTCGCCGAGCCGGATCCTGGCCGGCTGCGCCAGCTGGACACCAATATCATCCTGACGGCTCCGGGCCAAAAAACCGATTTCGTCTCGCGTTTCTTTGCTCCGGCCTCCGGCGTCGACGAAGACCCGGTCACCGGTTCGGCGCATTGCACACTGGCGCCCTACTGGGCCAGAAAACTGGGCAAGACCCGCCTGACTGCGCGCCAGATCGGCCCGCGCCCGGGGGCGCTTGAGGTCGAGTGCCTGGGTGATCGCGTGACCCTCTATGGCCAGGCCCCGCGCTATCTGGATGGCCAGATCCGGCTCTAGCGCCTTTGCGCCGCAGCCAGACAGGGATTCGAGCCCGGACCGGCCGGTTCAGCGCGGCCGTCTAGTGGCGTCCGTGGCCAGGCCGGCCATGCCAACCATGCCGGCCATTATCCCGGGTGTCGCGACGATAATGAGACTCATCGCCAAACCCGACAGAGGCACCCAGGCGAAACCCCAGCCCGGATGAGCGGCGCGGATAATCGATGATGACGTTGATACCGTAGGACACGCCGCGCGGGTCGACCGCGTAATAACGGCCGGACCGGTCAAGATAGACCCGGCCGGGCGAGGCCATGCGGACAAGGTCGCGGCGCTCATAGCGGTCCGGATAATAGCTCCACGCATGGGCCGGGCAATCAATCACCCGGTGATCGCGGAGATCCTCGCGGCGATCACCCCGGCCGCTGAACTGGCGGACATCAAAACGGTCCTCGCGCAGATCAGGGCAAGCGGCTGCATTGGCGTGCCAGGTGCCTGCGCTGGCGGTGCCGGCAAGGCCGGCCATGCCAATCATTGCCAGAAGGGCAGTTGCAGCAAGTTTGGCGGCGATGCTCATGACGGTCTCCTGCGATTGTGTGTTCCAGACCGGCATTCGATCACACTGCTCCTGAGCATGATTTGAATGCGGTGTTCAGCCAACAGTCATCTCGATGAACGCATAGTCATTCCTGACAGGCTTGGCTTTGACCTGGGTTTTCGCGAAAATATTTGTGCGGCAAGTGGCCAGGCGGCAGGGGCAGGAGTCAAAAGATATGCGTACAGGTCTGATTGCGGCATTGGCCGCCATTTTATGCGTGGCATCGAGCCAGGCCGATGAGCCCCGTCTCGCCGGGGCGACATCGGAATCCCTGACCAGCGTCGAGATTGCCAGCTGGCTGCGCCAGGTGGAAAAGCCGACACCCGGCCCCTCTGTCTCGACAGCCAGCTATAGCGGTGTCGACACCTGCCGCTTTGCCAATGACGGCGAGTGCGATGATCCGACGATCGGCACCGGCGCCTGCGACCAGGGCACGGATTATTCCGATTGCTGGCGCATCGCCGAAGCGGTCGAGGACGATAGCTGCGAATGGGCCAATGATGGCGAGTGCGATGAACCGGGATTTGGCACCGGCGCCTGCACCCAGGCGACCGATCTGAGCGATTGCGGTGCGGTTATCGGATTGCGTTTTCGCAATGATAGCTGCGAGACCGCCTTCAACGGCGTATGCGAAGAACCGGGCACCGGCAATGGCAGCTGCGCCGACCGCACCGACCGCGCCGACTGCTATGGCCGTGACCGCCCGCTGACGATCAATGATCACTATTTCGGCCATGACGACCGGGTCTTCATGGACACGGCGGCAGCGCCCTGGGATGCGGTTGGCCAGATCGAGCTCGAGAGTGGCGGCGCCTGCACGGCGACGCTGATCGCAGATGATGTCTTGATCACCGCCGCGCATTGCATCGATGACGACGGCACCATCGATGCCCGCGCCGTCTTCTACACCGGCTATGACCGCTCCGGCGGCCCGCTCGAAGCCCGCGTGATCGATTATTTCATCGACCCGAACTGGAATGAGGAACGCTTCAGCTCGACCGATGATTTTGACGGCACAGACTGGGCCTTATTGCGGATCAACCGCCCGCTTGGCGCGCAAATCGGCCATGTCGGCGTTCGCGGACTGGTCCAGACCGCCGGCAATCGCGGTGCCCTGCGGGCCGAGCTCTACCAGGCCGGCTATAGCTGGGATACCGGCGCGCATCTGTCGGGCAATATTGGCTGTCAGATGGTTGAGGTCTTCAACGACAACACCATGTCGCATAATTGCGATACCACCCGCGGCGATAGCGGCTCGCCCTTCATGGTGCGCGAAGGCAACAGGTATTTCGTCGTCGGCACGGATTCAAATTTCCGCTCCAATCCGGGCGGCCCGATGACCTATATCGCGGTGCGCTCCGAAGCCTGGCTGCAATATTATGACGACTTTGTTGCCGGCCGGATCGGCAATGACGCGCCGCGCCCGCGCGGCCCCGGCAAGCCGCTGAAATGATCAACCGGCCGAACCGTCACTGCGGCGGCGCGTAAAGCGCCTCCAGAGACGTGGCCAGTGCCAGCCGCCAGGCGGTGATATCATGGCCGCCGGGATAGATGCGGTAGACGGTGCGATAGCCGGCCGCGCTCAGCGCGTCGGCCATGTTGCGGTTGGCGTCCAGCATCACATGCCCCTGATTGGTCGAGGTGACGATATATTCCAGCGAGCCGGCGGAGAGCTCGAAGCGGGGCGCTTCGGCCGGCGCATCGGCAAGCTGCCGTGCCAGCCATTCCGGCGCTTCGCCGGCTGGCGACCAGTAGAATGACCCCGACAGCGACAGCACGGCGCCGATCGCTTCGGGACGCGCCAGGGCGATGATCGCCGCCGCGAGACCGCGCCGCGAAGCGCCGCCGAGCAGAACCTCGTCGCGCGCCAGGCGATAGCCGAATTCCTGCCGCAGCCAGGGGATAAGTTCGTCGGCGATGAAGACGGACTGGGCCTCATAGGCATCCTGATCGCTCGCCGCGTCGAGCTGGTCGATCAAGACGACATGCATTGGCGGAATGAGACCAGCGGCGGCGAGATTGTGAACGATTTCCCCGGCCGGTGCGCGCTCGCCCCAATTGAAGGCATCGTAGAGGATAAGAACCGGCGAGCCGGCATCGCCCGCAGCGGCGGGGTGGATCTCCAGACTGACCGCACGCCCCAGCGCGGCGCTGTCGAGCACCCGGATTTCGGCGTCCGGCAGCGCGCCCTGCGGCACCGGCGCCAGCGGCGACAAATCGCCGGCCTGATCCAGGATCAGGATCGCCTCGGCATTGCTGCCGCGCAAATGGCGCGGATTATGGCGATCGCTGATGCGCTCGGTACCGTTCGGCCTGGTGACCAGAAAGCTGTAACTGGCCACCACATCACGCGGCACCTCCAGGCTCAGGGCCCAGATCGTGCTGCCGCCCAGCCGGGAGAGTGGCAGGGTGAAATCGCGCACGAAATCCTCGACCGGCATGGTGACACGCGGCGCATTGATGACGCTGTTGAGGCGCACGCCGGTGACATCGCCGGCGGCCTTGTAGAGGAAGGTCACGCGGCTTTGCCGCGCATCGCCCTCAATGGGTTCGATCCGCGGCAGGCCGCCACGCGCCAGTTGCGTCCAGGCCAGTTCGACCGCGCCGGGCTGAATCCTCAGCAGGGTTTCCATCTCGGCCAGGGAGACCGGGGCGGCGAGATCGGCCGGGGCCTCGTCCGGCGTCACCGGCTCGGCGCCGGCCAGTGCCAGGGCCAGCAGGGCCGCGATGAGATTCATGGAACTTCCCCTTTGCCCGTCCGCGCCGGCAGTCTAGCCTGCCGGGAAAGCGGGGGGAAAGCGCATGACAGCCAAACCAGTGACAATCGCGACAGATCGCGCCTCGAAAATGCTCCTGATGGCGGCGCTGGTATTGGGCCTGGCCTATCTGCTCGACGATTTCGGACTGGGTGCGCCCTATCCGCTCAATGTCATCATCAAGGCCGGCGGGGTTGTGCTGCTCGGAGCCTATGCCCTGAAACAGGGGCGCGTCTGGCTCGGGCTTGGCCTGCTCGCCGGATCGGCGGGCGATGCCTTCCTGGCCCTGCAACCGACGCAACAGGCGCTCGGCATTCTCGCTTTCGGCATCGGCCATCTGATCTATATCGGCCTGTTTGCCGACCAGCTTCGGCGCAAGGGCAATCGCGGCCTGCCCGGCTATCTGGCAACCCTGGTGCTGATCGTGTTCGGGGCGGTGATGCTGCTCGCGCTACAGCCGCATTTCGGCGATCTGCGCATCGCTGCCAGCGTCTATAACGGCATCATACTGGTGATGGCCGCCCTGGCCCTGATCGGGCGCGCACCGCCGCTGGCGACGCTGGGGGCCTTGCTGTTCGTGGTCTCCGACAGCGTGCTGGCCTGGCGCATGTTTGCCGGCATGCTCGACTGGGCCGGGCCGGTGGTCTGGGTGTGCTATTTCGGCGGCCAGGCCTTGATCGCCCTTGGGCTCAGCGCCAGGGAAAACAGCGCCCGGGTGTGACCCGGGCGCTGCATCTGCATGATCGCGTCAGGCCTAATTCATCAGGCCCTGTTTGGTCGCCATATCCTTCATCGCCTTTTGCAGCTTCTCGAAGGCGCGGACCTCGATCTGGCGGATGCGCTCGCGGCTGACACCGAAATGCGCCGCCAGCTCTTCCAGCGTCTCGGGTTGTTCTGAAAGCCGGCGCTTTTGCAGGATATGCTGTTCGCGCTCATTGAGCTCGCCCATCGCCGCCTGCAGCAATTGCATGCGGGTGTCGAACTCATCGCTCTCGACCAGCTCGTCTTCCTGGCTTTCGGCATTGTCGTCGGACAGCCAGTCCTGCCATTGGCCATCACCCTCGGTGCCGCGCAGCGGCGCATTGAGCGAGGCGTCCGGCCCGGACATGCGGCCATTCATCGACATGACTTCATCAGTCGTCACGCCCAGCTTGGTCGCGATCGCCTGGGCCTGTTCCGGCTTGAGATCATTCTCGTCGATCGCCTGCATCTGGCTTTTCATCCGGCGCAGATTGAAGAACAGCTTCTTCTGGGCCGCGGTCGTGCCCATTTTGACCAGCGACCAGGAGCGCAAGACATATTCCTGGATCGAGGCGCGGATCCACCACATCGCATAGGTGGCGAGGCGGAAACCCTTTTCCGGGTCGAATTTCTTGACCGCCTGCATCAGGCCGACATTACCTTCGGAAATCACTTCGGCGATCGGCAGGCCATAGCCGCGATAACCCATGGCGATCTTGGCCACGAGGCGCAGATGCGAGGTGACGAGCTTTTCCGCGGCGCCGGCATCTTCATGCTCGCGCCAGCGTTTGCCGAGCATGAACTCCTCGTCCTTCTCCAGCATCGGGAAGCGGCGAATCTCGGAGAGATAGCGCGACAGCCCCTGTTCGGGAGACAGCGAGATTGACAGTGCATTGGCCATGATTTTCCCTATCCCTGCTAGGAAAACAGCGCACTGAACCAGCGCGCCGTTTCCCTGTCCGAACTCTATTTAGTGTGCCGGATTTGCAATTGCGAGTGTATCACAGCCCTGTGACCGCCATTGATGGGCATATTGACGCGCATGGCGGGTATTCACGGATGCGAGGCGGTCAGCCTATTCCGTCTCCTCCGGCGCAAACACCAGGCGCAGGGCGTCCAGCGTTGCCGGATTATAGATCGTGCCGTGATGCTCGTCGGGCATCGGGCGATACCACCAGGTGAGGTCGTCCGGTGCGCCAGCTTCCAGCGCTGCGACCAGACGGTCCATGCCGGTCTGCATGTCCTCGCCCTCATCGGCGATGGTGAGATAGAGCGAATGACCGCCGAAACCGCCCTCAGCCAGCAGGTCTGCCGCCTCATGGCTCAGGCCTTCGCCGCGCCACCAGAGCGAGGGGCTGACGGCGATATAATGGTCGAAGCTGGCAGGTGTGCGCAGGAAGGTCTCGGTGATGAAGAGGCCGGCCAGGCTCTCGCCGATGATCGCGTCCTCGCCGGAGGTACGATAGCGCGCCTCGATCCAGGGTTTGACCTCGTCGAGCAGGTGGCGGCGAAATTGCTCGGCGCCGCCATTTTCCGGCAGCCAGCGCAGATCATCCTCCAGCGCCGAGGCTGCGGTCAGTTCGACATAGCGGTTTTCGGTCTGCACCCCGACCAGGATGAATTCGCGATATTGCATCGACAGGCTGCCCAGCGCCGACATCCCCGCCATGGGCAGGAAATCCTGCTGCACGCCGCCATCGACCACATAGAGGACGGGATAGCGGCGATTGCCATCGCCATAGCTCCAGGGCAGCGAGACGGTGACGGTACGGCCGGTGCCGTAAATGCCCGATTCCAGCAGGATCTGGCTGCCGATCGTGACCGGTGTCTCCCGCGCCGTCTGCGGATTGGTGGCGGGCTGGCAGGCGACCAGGATCAGGACGGCGACGGCAGCGAGGCCGGCCAGCTGGGCAAAGCGGTTGGGGCGCATGATTTCTCTCGGACGGGCGGGTGAATTGCGCGCCTGTCTGGCGCAAACGCACGCGCTTGCCAAGACGCCTGTCAGCGCCGCCGCAATCGGTCGGCTCAACCCTTGTCGGGCAGACCCTTGTGGAAGCTGAGATAGCCGCGCTCAACCATGCGCCGCATTGCTTCATAGGCTTCCGACAGCTCGTCATAGACGCTGCGCAAATGGCTCAGCCTGGCCAGTTGGGCCGGGTCGAGCGCGACATG
>JBNMNI010000006.1:0-14487 GCA_051275375.1 Maricaulis sp.
CGGGCAGCGTGCTCTACACGCTCGATCACCATCGCGGTTCGGAAGAACACCAGGCTGGCGAAGAATATCACGATCCCGAATTATTCAATGCCGAACTTGGCGCGGTCGAGACCCTGCCCGCCCTGCGTCACACGCTGTTCCGGGCCGGCCTTGAGGATTGTGTCATCCCGGTCGTCGGGCGTTCAGCCATCGTGGCTGCGCACTGGAGCACACCGCTCGGCATGGTCTTCATCGATGGCGGCCATTCGATGGAGGCGGCCCTGGCCGATTACCAGGGCTGGTCAGGCCGGCTGGTGGCTGGCGGAATCCTGGCGATCCATGATGTTTTCCCGGATCCGGCCGATGGCGGCCGCCCGCCCTATGAGATCTGGAAGCTGGCGGTCGCGTCCGGCCTGTACGACAGGGTCAATCGCGTCGGAACGCTGGAAGTTCTGCGCCGCCGCGCTTGAGCGGGAATTCGGGCACGCCATTGCGGATCAGCAGCGTCGATCCCTTGCTCAGCCCCTCTATGGCATCGGCCGCCAATACCAGTGCGCCTGCGGTCCAGGACGGGCGCTCATAGGGCCAGATAACGCCCTCCTCGAACTGCCACCCCATCCAATAGCCACCATCCTTGGCGGCCAGCGGCGCCAGATCGGCGAGCAGGGCCCTGGCCTGATCGGTCTTGCCCACTGCCATACAGGCCAGCGCCAGTTCGGCGGTTTCGGCCGCGGTCACCCAGGGCTCGTCGGCGACGCAGCGGCAACCCAGTCCCGGCTCGACGAAATCGGTCCAGCGGGCATAGAGACGCGCGCGGCCGGTCTCGACCGACACGACACCGGCCAGCACGGGATAATACCAGTCCATCGCATAGCGGCGGCGATCGATGCCGGTGCGGTCGAAGCGGGCATCATTCTCGCGCAGGACGGCGCCGAGTCGTTGGCGCGCCTGCATCCAGTCGCGATCATCATGACCGAGCCTGCGGGCGATCTGGATTGCGCATTCCAGCGCCTTGTAGAGGCTGGCATTGCCGGCGCGCAGTGAATCCAGCTTGCCGAGCTGCTCGCCGGCATCGGGTGCGCGCCAGACGATATCGCCATGGCGGGTCTGATGGCTGAGCACCCAGTCGATCGCCCGGCGCAATTGCGGCCAATAGCGCGACAGGGATGCCGGTGTGTCGAGCGCCAGCATGGAGCGCAAAAGCGTGACGGCGGCATAGCCGGAGAAATTGGTGTCGCGCGCGGTTTCCGGCGTGCCGGGAACGAGGCGGCGATTGGCATCGTCCAGCGGCACGGAGGCACCGAGATCGCCGCGCCAGCCGCCATCGGAATCCTGGCGCTCGAACAGGGCGTCCAGGGCCTTGCGCGCCGCTATATCGCGGCCGGCAATCGCCAGCGCCATCGCGCTCTCGCCGTGATTCCAGGCGTCCCAGATACCGGCCTCGATCCAGGGGATGGAGCCGTCGGGGCGCTGCAACCGCTCGATATGATCGGCGCAGGCGGCGATATCGACATGTCTGGACATTCAGCCGACCTTCCGGAAATACATCACCAGAGACTTGCCCATCACAGGCGCCAGCAGCCATTCCAGGCCCTGGGTGAGCCAGGGCTTCTGCATCAGGTCCCATTCCAGGAATTTGCGGTAGAGCCTGACCGCCGCGCTGCCTTCGCGTTGCTCCCACAGGGCACATTGCAGCCACCAATAGGGGCTGTGCAGGGCATGGGCCCAGTGGCGCTTGAAACAGGCAAAGCCCTGTTTGCGGATCTGGTCGCGCAAGGCCTTGGTTCTGAAGATGCGGACATGGCCGCCCGGCGTGTTGTGATAGGCGGTCGAAAGCTTCCAGCAGATCGCTTCGGGCCAGTAGCGCGGCACGGAGGCGGCAAAAATGCCGCCGGGTTTCAGGATGCGGGCGATCTCGGCCAGGACCGCGTCGGGATCGGGGACATGCTCGAGCACTTCGGAACACAGGACCCGGTCGAAACTATTGCTGGCAAAGGGCAGGCGCGCCGCATCGCCGGCACTGAGCACGGCGCTGCGCAGCGGTGAATGTGGATCGGGCGGCGGCAGCTGGAAGAAACCGTCGAGCGCGGCCTTGACCTCGCCATGCGAGAGATCGACGCCGACCACGTCGAGCGGGATCTCGTTCCAATACAGCGCGTGCAGATGCCGGCCCCGGCCGCAGCCGAGATCGAGCACGCGCATGCCGGGCTCCAATTCCATGTCTTCAAGGCGTACGGTCAGCATCAGGCGTTGGGGCTCCGCTCGGCGAGGGCTTCGGCATAGAGCCGCGAGGCGGCCAGGGCGTGGCGTGACCAGTTGAATTCCTCGCGGGCGCGGATGGCGGCGCGGGCGCCGAGACGGCGGGCCTCTTCGGGGCTGTCGAGCAGGCGGGCAAGGTCCTGGGCGAGGCTGGCCGCGTCGCCGGCCTTCGAGATCAGTCCAGCATCGCCAACAACTTCGGGCAGGGCGCCGCCATTACTGGCGGCGACGGCCGCCCCGCAGGCCATCGCCTCGGCAGCAGGGAAACCGAAGCCTTCGAAACGGGCCGGGCAGGCGACGATATGGGCGCGGCGGTAGAGCTGGGCGATGGCTTCGCGCGTCAGGCCGGAACTCGTGGTGACACGCCCGCTCAGCCCGTGGGCGGCGAGCGCCTGTTTGGCCGGACCATCGCGCAGCGTGCCTATAATGTGCAGCCGGGCCAGCGGCCGGGCGGCAGCGACGCGGGCCAGGGCGTCGATCAGCACGTCCAGCCCCTTGATCGGGGCATCGGCGCTGGCGGTGGTGACGATCAGGCCGGGCTCGCGTGTCACATTTGGATCGGGATGGAAGATGTCATGGTCGATACCGTTGAAGGCGACACGGACGCGCCCGGTATCGATGCCGTAATGGCTGGCATGGCTGTCGCTGGCGGCCTGGGAAACAGCGAGCAGTCGCGGCAGTTTACGGGCGGTGCGCGCTTGCATGCCGACGAAATGATACCAGCGTCGCGTCAGGGCGCGCTGCCACCATTTGCCGCCGGCGGCGAGGGCATATTCGCGGTCGATCGCGATCGGGTGATGCACGGTCGTGATCACTGGCAGGCGGCGATCAATGCGCAGGAAGGGGGTGGCGAGTGTCTGATTGTCATGCACGACGTCGAAACGGTCGCCCTCAAGCGCCAGGAAGCGTTCGAGGCGGCGCGAGAAGGCATAAAGCTCACCGAAGGCGCCGCTATTATGGGCGAGCCATTCCGACATGTCGGCCCAGGACAAGAGGTGGCGGGTGCGCAGCGCCATGAAGGCATTGTCCTCGGCGAACAGGTCGAGCGAGGGCAGCTGGACGAGTTCGATCCCGTCATCGAGTTCGGGATAGGGCGGGCCGGATGCGACGGTGACCTGGTGGCCGAGATCGCGCAGATTGCGTGATAATTCACGCATATAGACGCCCTGACCGCCGACATGGGGGTGGGAGCGATAGCCGGTCACCAGCACCCTCAGGGGGCGAGGCCGTGCTTCGTGAACACCCTGATCCGCACAGTCCAATACCGCGGTGTCCGCATCCATCAACGAGTATTCCCCTGCTTCAATCAGGCGGCGAACCTATAGACGTGAACACTGTTCGCCAAGCGCATCATGCCTATGCAGGAACAGTGGGGCGGGCTATGGGCTTCGCGGATTGAAGGATTGAAATGTTCAGATCGCCCGGATTCCGTTTTGCCACCTATTACGGGGCCTTCTACCTGACGCTCGGGGCTTTTCTGCCGTATTTCCCCAAATGGCTGGAGGGGCGGGATCTGAGTGCGGAATGGATTGGCTGGATTGTTGCGGCCGGTCTGGCCGGACGGACGCTGGTCTCGCCGCTGGGCGCGCGCTGGGCCGATAATTCAAGGCGCAATCGCGATCCGATTCTCCTTTTTGCCCTCTTCGCTACCCTCGTATTTGCCCTTCATTACCCGGTGCACTCGCCCTGGCTACTCCTTGTCCTGTCCTTTCTCTCCGGTGCGGTGCTGTTTGGACAAATCCCGGTGATCGACGCCTTTGCCCTGCGCCAGGCGCGCGAGGGATTATTCGTGTTCGGCCCGGTGCGGGCGGTCGGATCGATGATGTTCATCATCAGCAATTTTGCCGCCGGCGCCCTGATCGACTGGCGCGGCAGCGAGACGATCCTGATCTGCATTGTGTTCGGCGCGATCGCGATCTCCATCGCGGCGGCCCGGCTGCCGGCCGGTGAGCGCGCGCCGCATCCACCCAAGCAGGAGGCCGATTTCACCGCCCTGCGGCGCCTGGTGGCCGGACCGTTCGGACTGGCCCTGGCGGCCTCGGCCCTGATCCAGGGCGGGCATGGCTTCTACTATGCCTTCTCGGCGGTGGCCTGGTCGGCCCAGGGCTATTCCGATCTGATGATCGGCGCCCTGTGGGCCTGCGGTGTGGCGGTGGAGATCGTGTTTCTGTGGCTGTCGGGACGCAGCTGGCTGGGCCGGCTCAGCCCGGCTGCGCTGCTGATGCTGGGCGGCGGCGGTTCGATCCTGCGCTGGGGGCTGACGGCGATGGCGCCGCCGCTCTGGGCGCTGTTTGCACTGCAATGCCTGCACGCGCTGAGTTTTGCGGCGACCTATCTGGGATTTCTGCGCTTTGCCGCCTATTCTGTGCCCGACCGCTATGCCGCGACCGGCCAGGCGATCAATTCGGCGCTGGCCGGCGGTGTGGTGATGGCACTGGCCTCGGCAGTGTCGGGATATTTCTTTGCCCAGATCGGAACGGCCGGTTTTGCGATCATGATCCTGCCCGCTGCGGCGGGTCTGGCTGCAGCAATTTTGCTGCACCGCGTTTCTGCACTCCCTCGGACGAAGAAAATCGACTAGGCTTGTGAATATGAGGGGAAAACCAGCGAATTCCGATAATGGGGCCGGGCTTGTCGTCCGCGAGGACGCGGGAAAAACCGTGATCGAGGCCCATGGCGACTGGACGATCGACACGATCGGCCGGGTCGATGCGGCAATTCGCAATGTCGAAGCCAGCGTCGAGCCCGACCAGATCGTGATCGACCTGGCCCAGCTGGGACGCATTGACACCGCCGGCGCCTATATGCTCGGGCGGGCGACGCGGCGCTGCGGCGTTCCCGACGGGGATTTCCACTATCTGGGCAGTCATCGCACGGCGCGGCGCCTGATCGAGGAGGTCCGGCGGCGGACCCAGGTCTGCCCGCCCGACAAGCCGCCAGGCTTCGGTTTCGGCAATGCGCTGGGCCGGATCGGTGCCGGGCTTGAGGGTGCGCTGACCGATACGGTCGAGACGATCGGGTTTTTCGGCAAGGTCTTGACGACCGGCCTGCGCACCCTGATCCGTCCGTCGACCTTCCGGCTGACCTCGACGATCTGGGCGATGGAACAGGTCGGCGTCAATGCGATGCCGATCATCGCGGTCCTGTCTTTTTTCATTGGCGCGGTCGTCGCCTTCATGGGCGCCAACCTGTTGGCCGATTTCGGCTTTGCCATTTTCAGCGTCGAGCTGATCGGGATTTCCGTGCTGCGCGAATTCGGCGTGCTGATCACGGCGATCCTGCTGGCAGGCCGCTCGGACTCGGCCTTCACCGCCTCGATCGGCGCCATGAAGATGCAGCAGGAAATCGACGCGATGCGCGTGCTGGGGCTCGACCCGTTCGAGGTTCTCGTCCTGCCGCGTGTGGTCGCCTGCGTATTGATGGCGCCGCTTCTGACCTTCGCGGCGATGATCACCGGGATTTTCGGCGGCATGCTGGTGGCCTGGACGGCGCAGGATATTTCGCTGGCCGTGTTCATTGCCCGCCTTCACTCCGAGCTCGACTGGAGCCATTTCTGGGTCGGGATGTCGAAAGCGCCGGTGTTCGGGCTGGTGGTGGCGATCGTCGGGTGCCGTCAGGGCATGAAAGTGGCGGGTGATGTCGAATCCCTGGGCCGGCGCGTCACGGCTTCGGTGGTGCAGTCGATCTTCATCGTCATCGTGATCGAGGCGCTGTTTGCGATGATGTATCTGGAGCTGGGCATATGAGCGCGGACGTCCTGATCTCCATCCGCGGCCTGCGGACCGCCTTCGGCAAACATGTCGTGCACGAGGATCTCGATCTCGATATCCGGCGCGGCGAAATTCTCGGCCTGGTCGGCGGTTCGGGGACCGGCAAGACCGTGTTGATGAACGCCATTCTCGGCCTGCAGGATTTCGAGGCCGGCGATATCCTGTTTGACGGGCGGCGTTTTTCCCAGATGAGCAAGGCCGAGCGGCGCCATATCGACAGCCGCTGGGGCGTGCTGTTCCAGAATGGTGCCCTGTTCACCTCGCTGACCGTGCTTGAAAACGTGATGGCACCGATGCGCGAGCATATCGATATGCCGATCGCGCTGATGGAAGAGATCGCCGGCATGAAGCTTGGCCTGGCCGGGCTCGACCCCAGTGTCTCCGACCGCTTCCCCTCCGAGCTTTCCGGCGGCATGCGCAAGCGCGTCGCGCTGGCCCGGGCGCTGGCGCTCGATCCCGACATTCTGTTTCTCGACGAGCCGACGGCCGGGCTTGACCCGATCGGTGCGGCGGCCTTCGATACGCTGATCCTGGAATTGTCGCGGGCGCTGGATCTGACCGTGCTGATGATCACGCATGACCTCGACAGCCTGTATGCCATCTGTGACCGAATTGCCGTCCTCGCGGATAAACGTGTTGCGGCGGTTGCGCCACTGGAGGCGTTGATGCGAAACCCTCATCCGTGGATCCAGGAATATTTCCACGGCCCGCGCGGACGCACAGCGACCGCCGGCAAGGAGAATTAGACGATGGAAACCAAGGCACATCATGTCCTTGTCGGCCTGTTCGCGCTGATCCTGATTGCAGGCGGCGGCATATTCGCGGTCTGGCTCGGCAAGGTTTCCTTCGACGAGGATTATGCCTTTTACGATGTGATCTTCGAGGGGCCGGTCCGCGGCCTGCGCGAATCGGCTGAAGTGCGCTTCAATGGTATCCAGGTTGGCGAGGTTACGTCGCTCGGGCTGGACGGCCAGAGCCGGGTGATCGCGCGCGTGCGGGTGCTGGCGCAGACACCGGTTCGCGTCGATTCCTTTGCCCAGCTGGAACCGCAGGGTCTTACCGGCCTGTCCTATATTCTGATCACGGGCGGCTCCGCGGATGCGCAGCGCCTGCTCAGCCCGGCCAGCCGGCAGCCACCGCGGATTTTTGCGCGCCGGGCCCAGCTGGAAGGTCTGGTCGAGGGTTCGGAAGATGTGCTCGACGCGGCGCAACTGGCGCTCGTGCGGCTGTCGGAATTGCTCAATGACCAGAATGTCGAGGAATTCTCGATCATGCTGGTGAATCTGCGTGAGATCATGGAGCGGATCAATGACGAGGAGGTCCTGATCGACGACATGCGCACGGCGATCCAGCGCATTGATACGGCGGCTTCGGATATTTCCGACGCGGCAATCTCGCTGCAGCAATTCGGTGTTACCGCTGAGGCCTTCCTGATCAATGATATGGCGCCGGCCGTCAACGAGACGACGGCCGCTGCGATCGCCGTCAACCAGGCGGCGACCGATACCAGCGCGCTGATGATCACCATCACTCCGGCGCTGGAGACCTTTGCCCAGGACGGGCTGCTGGATCTGACCCAGGCGGCCGGCGATCTCAGCCGGCTGGTCGATTCACTGGAGCGCAGTGCTTCGGAATTCGAGAACAATCCGGGCGGCTTTGTCGCCGGCTCGCCGCGTCAAACTGTAGAGGTGCCACAATGAGACCCGCTCTGTTTATCAAACCGGTGCTGATCGCCCTGGGTGCCCTGTCGGTATCGGCCTGTGTGTCACTGCTGCCGGAAACCGCCGCCTCGGCGGTTTATCGCCTGTCTTCACCTGCGCCGCTCGCCTGGACCGGCGAGGCGCGGACCGTGGTCGAGATCGTGTCGCCACAGGCGCCGCGCGGCCTGGCCGGCGATGAGATCGCGATCCAGATGGCTGACGGGCATATTGCCTATATGGCGTCGTCGCGCTGGATCGCTCCGGCGCCGCGCATCGTGCAGACCCTGGTCGTGGATACGTTTAACGCCACGCCCAGCTCGCTCGCGCCGGCCCTGCCGGAAGATGGCGTAAGGGCGCAGTATGAATTGCGGCTCGATCTGCGCGAGTTTGAAGCGGTCTATGACCAGGGCGATGGGCGTGCACCGCTGATCCGTGTTCGCCTGGGCGCGCGTCTGATCGCCAGCGACGGGCGGCGCCTTGCCGGATCGAATGTGTTTATCGGTGAGGCCCGGGCCTCGGCCAATCGGGTCGGCGATATCGTCGCCGCCTTCGACCAGGCCGCGACACAGGTCAGCCAGGAGCTGGCCAGCTGGACTGCAGCGCAGGCGGGCCAATAGTCCGCATCGCCATGCAGCGCGTTTGAACCTGGCGCCTTTGCCGTCCCGGTTCACCGGGAGGCGATGATACCCAGTCCCGGCGCAGGCGCGCGCAGGGCACGCCGGCGGCCCGCTGTGTTGTGTGACCGGCTCCCTTGTGAAACCGGCTCGCTTGCAAAAATCGGGAAGACGGCGTCAGGCCAGGACGAGGCTCAGCTCTCGTCCTTGTCGCGCTTGGATGGCCGTTTCGGCGGGTTGGAATTGCCGGCGCTTGCGCTCTCGCCTTCATCCTCGGGCATGCTCGAAAGCAAATCCTTCCAGCGCCAGCCCGGTTCGGTTGCCGGCCGGCCACCGCGCTCGGGGAAGCCGACACTGCTCTCGACAGGACGCGGCGCGCTGCGGCGCGGCTGGCCGCCCGTCAGCGGTGTGTGCATTTCGATCTCGTCTTCAGTCTCGGCATTGGCCGGCTTGGCGGCATCATCCTCGACGGGCTTGCGTTTGCGGCCGATCAGCGGATCGGGCAATTCATTATTGCCCAGTTCGGGCACACGGCGGCCGCCGGCGACGGAGCCCATGCGCAACATGAAATCGCTGAGCAATTCGTAATTCTGCCGGATGCGGGCCTGGAAGGCCGCATCGATTTCCTGGGATTCCTCCGCGGCGACCATGGCGGCAGCATTGAGGCCTTCCAGCCCGCGGCGCAGGGCATCGGCGGCTTCCTGGGCGCGCTCGCGCGCCATTACCGGCATTTCTGCCAGCCGGTTGGTCATGGTGTCGATATGACGCTCGACATTCTGGGTCTCGACCCGGGCCGAGGCGAGCACGGCTTCAAGCCGGCGCCGGACGGATTCGGCGGCTTCATCGGCGACCTGGGAGGCGCGGGCCGTCAGCTTGTCGGCTTCGGCGAGACGCTGCTGGAAGGCATCGTCGGAACGCTTCGCCGCATTGAAGGCGATTTCATTGGCGTGTTCGACCTTGTGCGTCACCGCATCGGCCTGGGCCTCGATCGCCTCGATCGCCGCTTCGGAGATGGCCTTGGCTTCCTGGGCCGAGGCGACGAGACGCGCCAGGGCGGCCTCGTGTTCGCTGGCTGCATGTTCGGATTCGGCACGAACCCGGCCGGCCAGGCTGTTGGCCCGCTCGAGCGCATCGTCGACGGCCTTCTTGAAGGCAGCGGCGCCCTTGGTTGAGGCGGAGGTGAGGCTGTCGGCGCCGTCGCGGGCCGTTGCCGCCATCACGTCCAGTTCGGCGCGATGGAAATCGAGCGCGGCGGCGATCTTCTCCTGCTCCTTGCGCAGGGCCTCGCCGGCCTCGCTCAGACGGCCGCGATGCTTGACATAGGCGGCGTCGAGATTGTCGGTGCGTTCCTTGAGTGTGTCGGACAGCTCGTGCAGATGGGCTGTGCGCTCGGACAATTTCGTTGCGGCGATATTGCTGCGCTCGGTGACGGATGCGCCGGCATCCTGCAGGCTTTCGACACTGGCCAGGATGCGGCGGCCGCTATCGCTGGCCTGGTTGGCCGCGAGCTCGGAGGCGGCGGCGACCATTTTGGACTGGTCGGAAATCGCCGCAGCGATCAGGGCAGCCTTGTCGTCGAGGGATTCGGAGACCTCGCCGAGACGCAGCCTTTCCTTGCGCAGGCCCTTGAGCAATTCCTCGGTACGGTCGCGGGCATCGGTGGCGGAGAGTTCCAGGGATTCGGCGTGGTGGCTGATCACTTCTTCCATCGCCGCCAGGCGGGCGAGGGCGCTTTCAAGCGCGGAATTGATGCGTTCAACCTCGCCGGTGACGGCCTGGGCGAGGGTCTGGACCTCGCGCCGCGCATATTGCGCCGGGTCGGTGAGGCGGCGGATGGCGTGTTCGACGCGGCGGGTATTGTGCGCATTGCGCACGACTTCGCGCGCCATCAGCCCGCTCATGATGAAGAGCAGGGCCGGCGCGATGGCGAAGACGGCCAGGCCGGTGAGTTGTCCGAAACCGTACTGCCCCAGCCGCTCAAGGCTCTGGACGCCAAGCGCGCCCCAGATGAAGGCGGTGGCGCCGCCGACCCAGAGCAGGGCAAAGCTGTTGGCCAGCCAGATGAGCCAGGCACCACCGGGACGTTCGGCTGCAGGCGCGTCTTCGCGCGCGGCCGGCTCCGGCGATTCGGCGCTGATCGCGTGTTGCTGGCCAGCCGGTATGGGGCGGCCACTGCGGGGTTCGGCCAGGTCTATTTCGGCGAGATGGATTGATTTTTCTAGCGTTTTTTCGGTCATATTGCGCTCGATCGGGCCATGAAGCGTGGCCGCGCCCGGACAGGGGCTGCGGCCGGGAGGGCTCAAGTTATCTATTGTGACAGATGATAGGCACAGAAGCGCGCCGCCGACACAGATAATCTATGCAAAATGGATATTTGCTCGCGACAATTCGACCGGATCTGTCGGGATTCAGCTATCGTAGCGGCCGGATGGTGTCAGGAAATACGGCTCGGAACCGTGGATCAGCGTGTCGGCACCGGCGATGCAGTCGCGGCTCGAAACGGGCATGGGCAAGGCGAATTCATCGCTCTGGGTCCAGGAGATGGTCTGACGGAATTCGGTTGGCTCGGGGGCAGAGCAGGGCTGCGGCAGCTCATAGCTGATGCCGAGCACGGACAGGCCAGCCACGGCAAACCATTCAATCAATGAGATCAGAAGCTGGATCATGACGTTTTCGCACCCCAAGCGTATCCGCATGCGTCATTGGGTTATGAATTTTATTGAGTCTCGATACAATTGCTCAATGATGCCCTTTCTGTGAAATCTTCGTAAGAATATGGCGGAAACCGGGCGATTTCGCCCTTCGGGAGTGAAAATGCCGGAAAATACACCCTCGCAGCGCCATGACAGTCTCGACGCCCTGCGCGGATTTTCCGTGCTGGCGATGCTGGCGGTGAATATTCAGCTCTTCGCCTGGGTGTGGATTTCCGCCGATGTGCCCGATCTTCAGGCCAATTTTCAAGGCTGGGGCAATCAGGCTGTCTGGCTGGTGGTTCAGAGCCTGTTCTCCCAGAGCGGTGCGACGCTGTTTGCGGTCCTGTTCGGGGCCGCCCTCGTGCTGAGTGCGCAGGCGGCGCGGGAAAATCCGATGCGGCAATGGCCGCGATTGAGCTGGCTGCTCCTGTTCGGACTGCTGCACGCCTATCTGTTCTGGTATGGCGATCTTCTGGTGCCGCTGGCCCTGGTGGCGATGATCGTGGTCTCGGCCAACAGCATGAGCGTGCGCGGGCTGTGGGGGCTGGGCCTCGGTCTGATCGGCTTTACCGGCCTGATGCTGCTGGCGGGCAGCGCGATCGGCGGTCTGATCGGCAACCGCACCACAGCCGCGGTGGCGATGGGGTTCAATCCCGAGACGATTGCCGGCATCGAGGACCTCTACCGCAGCGGTTTCCTGGCGCGGCTGGGCTATAATATGAGCATCGCCCTGCAATCGGAGATGATGCAGATCGTCTTCATGAGCGGGCGGCTGGCCGGCTGCATGCTGCTCGGCATGGCCGGGATCAGGACGGGTTTTCTGACCGGGCTATGGACGGTGCGGCAGTATGGCTGGATCGCGATTGCGGCGCTGGTTCTGGGCGTGATGCTGTGCGGCGCCGGCGCCTGGCATTCGCTGGCCTCGGGCTTTTCGCCGGCGGCGGTATTGCAGAACCGGGTGACCCAGTATTTCGGCAGCCTCGCGCTGGCATTGGGCTATGCCGCCGCCTTCATTCTGGCAGCACAGCTCAATTTTGCCGGCGGGGCACGGGAGGCTCTGGCAGCGGTCGGCCGGATGCCGATCAGCAATTATTTCCTCCAGACGCTGTTGATGACCCTGTTGTTTGTCGGCTTTCCCGGGCTGGGCCAGTTCGGTCAGATCGACCGGCCCGGCCAGGCCCTGATCGTGATCTCGCTCTGGGTGGCCCAGGTGTATGGCTCGATCTTCTGGCTGCAACGCTATCGCCATGGTCCGGTGGAATGGCTGTGGCGTTCGCTTGCGGCCGGGCGGGTGCAGGCCTGGCTGCGCTGATTTACTGTTCGGCGTCGGGCTGCATTTCCGGCGTGGCGCGCCGGATTTCCGGCAGAGCCAGACAGGCGGCTTCGGCGGCCATCAGGGTGGGAAAGGCCGTGAGGTCAACCTCCCAGCGCCGGGCATTGACCAGTTGCGGCAGCAGATAGACCTCCGCCAGGCCCGGCGCATCGCCGTGCAGGAAAGGGGTCGAGCGCGGTGCGGCGGCGACCAGGGTTTCCAGTGCGGCCAGCCCGCCCCGGGTCCAGCGATGCGCCCAGGCTTTCATCCCGTCCGGGCCCTGGCCGAGATCATCGCCGATGGCCTTGAGCACGCGCAAATTCTGCAGCGGATGCGTGTCGCAGCCGATCACGGCGGCCCAGGCGCGCACGCGGCAACGCTCGACCGGATCGGCGGGCAGCAGGGCCGGCCGGGGCCAGGTTTCCTCGATCCATTCCAGAATGGCGGGCGATTGCATCAGCATCGCATCGCCATATTTGAGCACCGGAATCAGGCCTTGCGGCTGGATGGCGCGCCAGGCATCGCTTTTTTGCTCGCCGGTCTTGAGATTGATCGCGACCTGGTCGTATTCGACGCCCTTGAGATTGAGCGCGAGACGCAGCCGGTAGGCGGCACCGGAGCGCCAATAGCCGTAGAGGACAGGTTTCATGGCGATTTCCTTCTCGGGCGGCAATCAGCAGGCTTCAGGTGACGGTGAATTCGAGTGGCGGCAGGCCCTCGATCTCGGCCTTGACGCGGTCATCGCGCTGTAGCGGTCCGACACCGGCCGGGGTGCCGGTGAAGACCAGATCGCCCGGCTTGAGGGTGAAATAGCGTGCCAGTTCCGCCAGAACGCGGCGCGGCGGCAGGATCATTTCCGACAGATCGCCGGACTGGCGGCGCACGCCATTGATCTTGAGCGATATTTTGCCGCGCTCGGGCACGGGGCCGAAGCGCAACAGGCCGACCGGCGCGGAATTCTCGAACGCCTTGCCGATTTCCCAGGGCGCGCCCTTGGCTTTCATCGCCGCCTGCAGGTCGCGCCGGGTCAGATCGACACCGACGGCACCGCCCATTATGGCGCCGCCATCGCCGAGCGCCAGCACCAGCTCGACCTCGTAATGCAGGTCGGACGTGCCTTGCGGATAGGGCAGGCGCGGCGCGGTGAAGATCGCATCGGCGGGTTTCATGAAGAAGATCGCCTCGGCGGCGGCGCCCATTTCCTTCGCATGGTCGGCATAATTGCGGCCGATACAGAAAATGCGGCGGACGGGAAAGCGGCGCTCATCGCCCTCAATGGGCAGGCTTGGAGGTGCGGGGGTGGGGATGATGTCGGTCATGGCGCTTGGATAGCGCGACACGCGGGTCGGCGTCGAGCGAGATTTGGCTTGCCGCTGTAACGGGTTTGCGGCACCAGACCGCAGATGGACGATGCCGATCCCGATAGCGCGCCGGACGCGACGCCCCTGCTTCTGGGCGATTATTTGCCCTACCGGCTGGCGATCGCCTCCAACCAGGTCAGCGCCATGGTGGCGCAGGCCTATCAGAGCCGGTTCGGGATCACGCTCTGGGAATGGCGCGTCATCGCCATTCTCGGCGAGGGACGGCCGGTGACGGCGCAGGCCCTGTGCGAGGTGACGGCGATGGACAAGGTCTCGGTCAGCCGGGCGGTGCGCTCACTGGCCGATCGCGGCCTGATCGACCGTTCGAGCAATGCTGCCGATCGCCGCTCGCGCCTGCTGCAACTGACCGGCACGGGACAGGCGATCTATCAGGAAATCGCCCCGGTGGCGCTGGAGGCCGAAGCCGCCCTGCTGGCGGGGCTGTCGGCGGAAGAAATCGCCGGGCTTTCGGCCCTGCTCGACCGTCTGCGTGATCGTGCCCGCGAGCTCAAGGGGCTCTAGGAGACCACCGGCCGCATGCGCTCGCCCAGCTGGGTGACGATGCGGCCCGAGGCGAGCATGGCCAGGACGGTCGCGGCGGCGAAAATATAGACGCCGGGCAGGGTGGACGCGGCGAAGAGAAAATTGTCGCGCACGCCGAATATCACCAGGGCCAGCACCAGCACATCGGCCATCGACCATTTGCCGAGCATTTCGAGAAATCGCAGATCGCCGGGCCCGCGCGCCGGGGCGCGGGAAAATTGCAGCCGCCACATCCAGACCAGCTTGAAGCCCGGGA
>JBNMNI010000007.1:0-14206 GCA_051275375.1 Maricaulis sp.
CGGCAGGTCGCGGCCCTGAGGCATTTCGCGGATGCGCCGCAAGGTTTCCGGCCCGTCCATGCCGGGCATCATGACGTCGAGCAGAACCAGCTGCGGCGCGAATTCGGGCAATGCCTCAATCGCTTCCTGGCCCGAGAGGAAATGCAGCACCTGGAAACCGCCCAGATCCTCCAGCGCCATGACAGCCACCGTGGCGATCGGCACCACGTCCTCGACATAGAGAATTTTTCTCAGCTCGGTGGTCATGGATCAGGCGGCGTCCTGTTCGAGCGTGCAAATGGGAAGGTCGAAATGGAACACGGTCCCGCGTCCCTCTTCGGTCTCGAAGCTCACCTCGCCGCCAAATGCCTGAATCAGGGTCTGGGTGATATTGAGCCCGAGCCCGCTGCTGCCCTCCTGGCGGGTCAGCGAACTATCGGCCTGGGCGAAACGGTCGAACACCTTGTCCTGGAAGGATTCGGGGATGCCCGGTCCATTGTCTGCTACCGAGATCCTGACCTGGCCGGACCCTCTCTTCGCCACCGAAATCGTCACCACATCATTTTGCGGCGAATATCTCAGCGCATTGGACAGCAAGTTGATCAGCGCCTGGTGGAAACGGCCGGTATCGAGCCGGACGGCCACGTCGCCGATCTCGAAATGGGTTTCAAGCGTGATGGAACGGGATTCGGCCAGGCTGGCATTTTGCGTCACGATCGAGCTTACAAGCTCGCAAATATCGATGATTTCAAACCGGTATTCGACCTTTCCCGCAGCGATCTTCTCAAGGTCCAGAATATCATTCACCAGTACGGTCAGGCGCTGGCAGCTATTATGGGCCAGCTCGAGCAATTGATTGCTCTTGGCGTCGAGCCGGCCGGCGGCCTTGATCTTCAACAGGCCGAGGGCGCCATAGATCGAGGTCAGGGGCGTGCGCAATTCATGGTTCACGGTCGAGATGAACTCGTCCTTCATGATGTCCATCTGCTTGCGCGCGGAGATATCGCGCACCATGCCGCAATAATGCGGCCGGTCATTGAGCATGATTTCGCTGACCGAAAGGTCCATCGGAAAAGTCGAGCCATCCTTGCGCCGGCCGGCGACCTCGCGGCCAATCCCGATGATTTTCCGGGTCTTGGTGCGTTGGTAGGCGTGCAGATACTGGTCGTGTTCCTCGTGGTAGGGCGAGGGCATCAGCATTTTGATATTCTGGCCCAGCACCTCACCGGCATCATAGCCGAAAATCCGCTGGCAGGCGGGGTTATAGCTGTCGACGATGCCGAATTCGTCGATCACGATCAGGCCATCGACGACGCTGTTGATGATTGCACGGGTCTTGACCTCATTTTTCTGCAGGCCCTCCGTCATGGTCTGAAAGGCACGCGCCAGTTCTCCGATTTCATCGCCGGCCCCGACGGGCAAATGGAGCGGGTGGCGCGGGTCCTGGGCATTGGCAATATCCTGCGCCATGCGGCGCATGGGCCGGGTCAGGCGATTGGCCACGACCGCGGTCGTTATGCAGCTCAGCAGGATCAGGAAGGCAGCCAGAATTATACTCTGGCGCTGGGTCGCGATCACTGTGCGCATCAATTCATCGCGCGGCAGGCTCAGGACCGCGCCAAGTGGGGACTGGGTCGCACCGGTATTGACCGGGAGGTTGATGAAATCGCCGCCAATGCCAGCTTCCAGGAAGACCGCCTCGCTGCCGGACTCCGCCGGGCTCAGCTGCAAGCCGGGTGCGGGGAGGAGATTTAAGTCAGGCTGGGCCGCGACGCTCTCGGTCAGGTATTCGCGCTCGCTATCGGTCTGATTGACGATGAAAGACTGACCGTTCAGCTCGACCGTCAGAAAGGGCCCGGCCAGCAGGGCGCCGTAATCCACATTGATCACGATCATTCCGAAAATGACGCCGTGATCATTATAGACCGGCACGACACTGCGGACGGTCGGGGCCAGGGCTGCATCGATGTGGTTGTTTTCGCGATTATAGGTGATGGGCGAGAAATAGACGCCATCCGGAGCAAGTGCGGCGCCGTGCTGGAAATAGGGTTCGCCGGATTTTTGCTGCAGGTCGGCGCCTGGAACGGTTTCGAATCCCCGGCCGGCCCGGTTGACCCGTACCCGTTCGCGCCCGCTATCGGCCAGCCCGATCAGACGGACCTGGGAATAGGTGGGATGGGATCGTAGCAAGACGGTGAATTGGGTGGCGAGGCGTTGATTCCACTGTTCAGTTGTCAGGTCGGCTTCCGGATCGATCCCGCCATGGGCGGCGCTGCGCATGATGCCGGAAACCGGCGGCGATCTGGCGAGCGTGTAGGTGTCATCCTGCATGCTCCGGAACGTGTCGCGAAACTGCAGTGCGGCCCGGCGGCGCGCGCCGGCCAGATCCTCAATTGCAGTGTTGAGCGAGGTTTCGGAGGTCCGGAAATAGGCGAAGCCGCTCATCACCAGCGCCGTTGCCAAAGAGGCTGCGCACGCAAGCAGCGTGATCTTGAAGCGAAGGGAATTGGTAAAACTGCGCCATCGGATGGTCATGCGGTGTAGTGGCCTCGCGGTTGCGTAGCACCACTCTATGCTAGTGTAGACCAAAGGCAGTTAAATCACAGTATTACAACTTTCACGATAGCGCTGCAACCGGATTTGATTGACGTTTTCACTTCGCTCGCGGCGCCGGGAATCAGACCGGCAGTTCGGTGGTGTTCTTGATCGCTTCCATCGCGAAACTGGCGCTGACATCGGATAGCGGGGCGATGGCGATCAGCTTCTTGTAGACATCATCATAAGCGCGAACGTCCGGCAGGCAGAGCTTGAGCAGGTAGTCGACATCGCCGCTGAGCCGATAGAATTCCACCACTTCCGGCATCCGGCGCACGCCCTCGGCAAACTTGCCCAGCCATTCGGCATCGTGACGGCTTGTTCGCACCGAGACGAAGAGGGTCGCGTGCAGGCCGAGCGCCTCTGGATCGAGCAGGCTGACATTTTTCCGGATAATGCCCTGCTCGGCGAGACGCTTCATGCGCCGCGCCGTCGGTGTCGCGCTCAGCCCGATCAGGTCGGCGATTTCCTGCAGCGTGCGATCGCTGTCGCTCTGGATCAGCTTCAAAATCCGGCGGTCATAGTCGTCCAGCACTGGTATTTCTCCATATTTGGCTTTCCATCTCGCCATACTGCATGTTTTTGAGTGAAAAAGAGTGTTTTTAACCCAGACGCGGATGATCTGATGGCGGTTCAATTGTCAGCGTCGGATTGCCATGCCCATTTCTCATGCCAGCCGTGCAGCCCTGTCGCGTTTGCGCGCCGGCCTGATCGGACGCGATGCCGTGCTGAACACGCCGTTTGGCCAGCGCCCCATGCTCTATGCCGATTACACCGCCAGCGGCCGCGCCCTGCGCCAGGTGGAGACCCAGATCGAGCGCCTGTCCGGGCTCTATGCCAATCCGCACACGGTCGACAGTGCGACCGGCCGCGCCTCTGCCGCCTGGATGCACCAGGCCGAAGCCATAGTGAGACAGGCAGTGAATGCCGCTCCCGGCGATTGCCTGATCGCCTGCGCCTCCGGTGCAACCGGCGCGATTCACAAATTGCAGGAAATCCTCGGTCTCGCCATCGCTCCGGCCAGCCGCGACCGCATCCTCACCTCGGTGGCTGCGCGGCTTGGTGCCGATGGCCAGCGCACCGCGTGCGATGCACTGGCCGCAGACCAGCCAGTGATTTTCGTCGGCCCCTATGAACATCATTCCAACGAGCTCAGCTGGCGCGAAAGCCTGGGCGAGGTCGTATCGATCGGCCTGGCGGCCGATGGCGGGATTGATCTGGCGCATCTGGAGTGGGAATTGCGCAATCCGCGCTATCTCGGCCGCCGCCGCATCGGCGCGTTTTCGGCCGCCTCCAACGTGACCGGCATCAGAAGCGATGTCATTGCCCTGGCCCGTCTGCTGCACGCCCACGACGCCATATTGTGCCTCGACTGCGCCGCGAGCGCACCCTATCTGCCGATCGACATGCACCCGGCAGCCGCGCCCGATGCCTGGATCGACGCCGTGTATTTCTCGCCCCACAAATTCATTGGCGGTCCGGGGGCTTGCGGCCTTTTGCTGTTCAGCGATGCGCTCTACCGGCGCGATCTGCCGCCGACCCAGAGTGCCGGCGGAACCGTGCGCTATGTCACCAAGGCCGGCCATGATTTCATCGATGAGATCGAACCGCGCGAACGGGCCGGCACGCCGGGCGTGCCGCAATTGGTGCGCGCCGCGCTGGCCCTGCAGGCCCAGGCCGAGATCGGCCATGCCGAAATCGCCCGGCTCGAGCATGACGCCCTGAAGCGCGCGATGTTGCGCTGGGGGCAAAACCCGCGGATCGATATTCTCGGGGAGGCCGATCCGGACCGGCGTATCGGCATCGTCTCATTCAATATTCTCGAGCCGACGGGTGAGATCCTGCATCCCCGGCTGGTGACGACACTGCTGAATGATCTGTTTGGCATCCAGTCGCGCGCCGGCTGTTCCTGCGCCGGCCCCTATGGCCATGATCTGCTCGGGATTGATGCCGCACAATCGGCGGCGATCCGCGAGGCGGTGCTGGCGGGCGAGGCCGGTCTGCGCCCGGGCTGGTGCCGGGTCAGCCTGCACTGGGTGATGCAGCCGGAGGAGATCGATTACCTGATCGATGCGGTTGAGTTTCTGGCCACACATGGCTGGCGTTTCGCGCCCTTCTACGCCTTCGATCCCGCCCATGGGGCCTGGAAATGGCGCGGCACGGCAGTCGTCGAGCCCGATGGCTTTCCCGTCACGCTGCTTGATGAGCCACGACCGGCGCCCATGGCAGAGGCCAGCGATCGCAGTGCCGCCTTTTGCGATGCCCTGGCCGCCGCATTTGCGCGGGCCGAGGCTCTGGCGCTCACCGGTCCGCAGGAAATGGCATCACCGGCATAGCCTTGGGCTGGATCAGATCCCGGCGGCCCGTAACAGGCCATCGATCACCTCGCGCTGGGCTGGATTGGCCGGCGTGCCACGTGGATAGAGCGGTGTCGGCCAGTCGCGATCATCAATGCGATGGCTGTCCCAGGCTTCTGTCGATTCGATGAAATGGCGGGCCATCGCATCGCCGCCGCTCTCCAGACAGCCGATCAGGCAGGTATCGATATAGGATTGCGGTATCGGATGGCTCTCATCGGCGCGCTTCTGCTCGCGATTGACCACGATCCAGAACCGGGCGGTGTCGAGCTCGATCTCGTCCGCTCGCAATAGCTGGACCGCATCGCGCTCGACCGGGGTGAAGTCATAGCCGCGTTCGCGATGACGCAGCTCGTCGGTGATCCGCGTCGGGACCAGGGCGGCGCTCAAGGATATGCCCGCCGCGTGCCGCACGCCGAGATAGGTCGCCGCCTCATCGCCATAACGCGTGGTCCAGCCGCGCTGCCAGCCGGCCACCATCACCGGATAGACCGGCGTGTGCAGATTGGAATAGGTCTGACGGCTATAGGTGCTCAACAGGCTGCCATAGCCGATAATGAAATCGGATCCGCTCATGGGCAGGAGCTTAAACGCAAACGGCGCGGGATGTCCCGCGCCGTTCGTATGCATTCCACACTCTCAGCCTCGGCCTTCGCCGATGCGTCAGTTGCGGCGACGTGCCGAATATGACCTGCCGGAATAGGAGGCCTGGGCGACGGGCACTTCCTCGGAATAGGTCTGACCGGTCGCCGGCATGTCGGTGCCGTACAGATAGGTGCTGCTGCCCGGCGCCGGTGGCTGATTGGAGGCCACGGGCGGGATATTGGTGCTCATCGGCGGGTTATGGCCGGGAAGGTCAATATCGTCGCAATTCATCAGGCGCCATTCCCAACGCTCTTCCGTGCGCTGGGTATAGCGGGTCACCGTCTGGGTGCCGACCGGGATGACATGACTGTCGACCGTGGCCTGCTGATCCAGGACCTGGATGGCATAGCTGTCATAACGCGGATCGATCGGAATCTCCTCGACGCTTGCAGCCTGGACCAGGACTTCGCGGCTAATGGTCGAGAATTCGGCCGGATGGTTGACCTCGTTGATCTCGGCAGGCGTGACAATGACATTGCGGGTCACGGTCTGGTATTCGCCGGCTTCTTCGACCAGGCACCAGATCTCGCCGGTTTCCGAATCATAGCGCGTCATCGACGCGCCGGGCTCATAGCCGCGGCGCCAGACCTGGCGCGGCTCGCGCACCATGATGGTCTCGGTCACCGTATCATGCACGGCAGGCCGGACGACATATTCCGAATAGGCCGGACGGATCTGCACCGTCTCGGTCACCGTGTTGTAGACCGGCTCGTGCACGATATAGCGCACACCGGCCTCGCGGGAGACGTATTCGCGGACTTCCTCGCGCAAACGCGGCGGCGTGACGTCATAGCGCTCGTAGGCATCCTGCGTCGTCACCTGTTCGGCGAAGGCGTCATATTGCGGCTCGATGCGGATACGCGCATAGCACTCCCCCGACGCCGCGCTCGATGGCGGATCGGGTGGAAACCATTGTGTGTCGCCGGCGAATGCCGCCGATGATGCCAGGATGGCAAGTGCGCTTCCGGTCACCAAAAACTTGTAATGCATATCGTTTCCCCCCTCCAGGACAGGCGCCAGCGACTTCCGCATCGCGCTTACTCATCGCAAGGTTATCGCACCCGTGGGGAGGCGTTAAGGAAAATTAACCAATAAAATCAAGATTCACCGAGCAGGCGAAAACGCGAAACGACACTCGCCGCAGAGGGGCGGGGTCGATTAGCCCCCGGCAACGCTGCGCAATATCTGTCCGGTCAGCCAGGCGCCCCAGGTCCCGATAATATAGCCGACCACTGCCAGCAGCACGCCGACCGGTGCCAGGGATGGGTGGAAGGCCGAGGCGACAACGGGCGCCGAGGCCGCGCCGCCGATATTCGCCTGGCTGCCGACGGCGAGGAAGAAGAGCGGCGCCTTGATCACGATCGCCATCAGGATAAGCAGGCTGGCGTGGATCGCGACCCAGATCAGCCCGATCAGGAAGAATTCCGGATTTCGGGCGATCGCGGTGATGTCCATATTCATCCCGATGGTCGCCACGAGGATGTAGATGAAGACCGAGCCGGTTTTCATCGATCCGGCACCGCTCAGCTTGCGCGCTGGCGAGAAGGACAGGGCGACACCGATAATCGTCGCCACGATGATCAGCCAGAAGAAGCCCGAATGCAGGCTGTAACGCTCGAGCTCCGGATAGTGGGCGGTAAACCAGGGCGCAAGAATATCGGAGGCAAAATGGGCAATGGCGACAGCCCCGAAGCCGATCGCCGCGATATAGATCATGTCGCGCAGCTCGGGGATGCGTGCATGCTCGGCCTCATAGGCTTCTGCCTTGATCCTGAGATGATCGACTGCCCTCGAATCCGCACCAAGGCGCTTGTCGATCGCGGCAGCACGGCTCGCGGCGATCAGCAACAGGGCCATCCAGACATTGGCGACGATGACATCGACGGCAATCCAGGCGGAGAAAATCTCGTCGCCGACATCGAAGATCTCATACATTGCGGCCTGGTTGGCGCCGCCGCCAATCCAGCTGCCTGCGACCGTCGTCATGCCGCGCCACACCGCTTCCGGACCGTCGACGCCGAGCAGGTCGGGCGCAACCATGCTGGCAAGCCAGAGCGCGATCGGGCCACCGATGATGACGCCGAGCGTACCGGTCAGGAACATGATCAGCGCTTTGGGGCCAAGCCGCAGCGTCGCCGGCAAATCGGCCGACATCGCCAGCAGCACCAGGGCTGCGGGCAGCAGATAGCGCGATGCCATGAAGTAGAGCCCGGACTGGTCCGGGTCGACAATATTGAAGGTATTCAGGAGTGAGGGCAGGAAGTAGCAGAGCAGCAGGGGAGGGAAGATCTGGTAGAATCGCTTGAACACAGGGCTGCTGGAGCTGGAGGTCCAGAACACGGCTCCCAGAATGACGGCCAGCAGACCCAGGACAACAGCATCATTGCTGACCAGCGGTGTGATTTCGGTATCCATGATTTCCCCCAAAGACCGGAATGATAAGACTGTGCCTGTCCGTCCTTCGCAACCCCCCAATGCAAGACGGCCCAGCCAGGGGCCGGGCCGTCAAGCTCAGGATCGAAGGGTCTACCAGACCGAGACGCGTTCCTCGGGTGGCAGATAGAGCGCATTGTCTTCGGTGACACCGAAGGCCGCGTACCAGACATCCATATTCCGCACGACGCCATTGGTGCGGTATTCCGACGGGCTGTGGGGGTCGGTGGTGATGCGGGCGACGAGATTGTCCTCGGTATAGAGGCGCCGCCACACCTGGGCCCAGGCCATGAAGAAGCGCTGATCGCCGGTAAAGCCGTCAATCACCGGTGCTTCGCCGCCATGCGCGTCGAGATACATGTGATAGGCGCGGTAGGCCATCGAGAGACCGCCGATATCGCCGATATTCTCGCCCAGGGTCAGGCGGCCATTCACATTCATGCCTTCAACCGGGGAGAATTCCTCATACTGGGCCACGATCCGGTCGGTGCGGGCATCGAACTGCTCGCGCGAGGCATCGGTCCACCAATTGCGCAACAGGCCGTCGCCGTCAGACTGGCTGCCCTGATCGTCAAAGCCATGGCCCATTTCATGGCCGATGACCGCGCCGATACCGCCGAAGTTCACGGCCGGGTCGGCATTCGGATCGAAGAAGGGGCCCTGCAGGATGGCCGCCGGGAAGACGATCTCATTGGCAGTCGAGGAATAATAGGCATTCACCGTCTGCGGAGACATGCCCCATTCCCATTCGCGGATCGGGCCATGCAGGCGGGCACGGCTGTCGGCACGATACCAGGCGGCGATGCGCTGGGAATTGCCGAACAGATCGTCTGGCCGGATCTCGATCGAGCTGAAGTCTGGCCACTGGTCCGGATAGGCGATCTTGGGGGTGAATTTCGCGAGCTTGTCGAGCGCTTCGGCCCGGGTCTCGTCATCCATCCATTCCAGCGTTTCGATCCGGTCGGCGAGCGCAGTGCGCAGATAGCCGACCAGGTCTTCCATCTGCTGCTTGTTCTCGGCCGGGAAATAGCGCTCGACATAGATGCGGCCGACGGCCTGGCCGAGCGGGCCATTCACATACTGGATCGCACGCCGGTCACGGGCGCGTGGCTCCTCGGTGCCCGACAGGGTCCGGCTCCAGAAATCGAAGCTGCGTTCGTAGAAGGCCTCATCCAGCTCATTGCTGTTGCTGCTCATATAGTGGAGCGTCAGATAATCCTTCCAGGTCTCGACCGGGATTTCCTGGAAAAGCTGCGCCAGCGACTGGATGGCTGTGTTCTGCGACACCACGACATGGTCCTGATCCGCAAAATCGAGCGCCGCCATGAAGCGCGTCCAGTCGAAGCCGGGGGCATAGGTCTCGAGTTCCTCGAGCGTCATCGGATTATAGCTGGCGACCCGGTTGCGGCTTTCGGCACGGGTCCAGTGAATCCCCGCGATGGCGGTTTCCATATCAAGCACGGCCTGGGCCCGCTGCGCACCATCCTCCTCGCCCAGCATGCCGAACACATCGGTCATATAGTCGAGATAGGCGGCGCGATAGGCGGTGAAGCGCTCATCATCGGTGAGGTAATAATCGCGATCCGGCATGCCAAGGCCAGACTGGCGGATATAGACGACATAGGTATCGGGATTGCCCGCATCGCGGCCGACGCCGGCGCCAAACAGCGAATCGAATCCGCTGGCGCCGAACAGGTCGATGATATCGTCATAGCCTTGGGCTGCGGCGATCTGGTCGAGACCGGGACGGGCCGGGCTGAGGCCGAGTTCGTTGAGATGGTCGGTATTCATATAGCTGGCATAGAGATCACCAACCTGCTGCTCGACCGAACCGGCCGCGTTTTCCGACGCGGTCACATCGGCGATAATCGTATCGATCCGCTCTTCCGAGCGAAGACCGAGCTCCGAGAACGACCCGAAATTGGAGAAGCCTGCCGGAATTTCGGTGGTGTCGAGCCAGCCCTGATTGACATAGCGGAAGAAGTCATCGCCGGGCGCGATCGTCTCGCTGATATAGCGGGTTTCGATACCCCAGCTGCCGAGGGCCGGTGTGCCGGTCACGGCAGAGGCATCGGTCTGGCTGGACGTGTCGTTTGCGGTGTTTTCGGTCGCTGGCGCGCAGGCGGCAAGCAAAGCGAGGCAGGCGGTGCCAAGCAGGATCTTCTTCATGGGACAGGTCTCCGTCGGGATCGTCAGGCTGGATCGTAAGATGATGTCAGGATGGGGTGGTCCGGGCGATGAGGCAAGCCAGCGAGACCGGCGCCCGTTGGCGGGCAAAATGCGAGGCAAAAAAGGCGGCCCGGAATGACCGGGCCGCCTGGCTTTTTGCGTATGCGCTACCAGATCGAAATGCGCTCTTCCGGCGGCAGGTATAATTCACTGTCCGGCGTGATGCCGAAGGCCTCGTACCAGGCATCGATATTGCGCACGACGCCATTGACCCGGTATTGCGCCGGGCTGTGCGGATCGGCGCGCAGGCGCGACACCAGGCTGTCTTCGGTCTGTTTCGAGCGCCAGACCTGGGCCCAGGACATGAAGAAGCGCTGATCGCCGCTCAGCCCGTCGAGCACTGGAGCTTCGCCGCCATGGTCGGCGAGATAGGCGTGATAGGCCTGGTAGGCGATGGAGAGGCCACCGAGATCGCCGATATTCTCGCCGAGCGTCAATTGACCATTCACATGCTCGCCCTCAACCGGGGAGAAGGCGTCATACTGGGCAACCAGGTTTTGCGTGCGAGCGCTGAAATGCTCGCGGGAGAAATCGGTCCACCAGTTGCGAAGCACGCCCTGGCCGTCCTGTTCGGCACCCTGATCGTCGAAGCCATGCCCCATTTCATGGCCGATCACGCCGCCAATGGCGGCGAAATTGACCGCAGGATCCGCGTTGGGATCAAAGAAGGGGGGCTGCAGGATGGCGGCCGGGAAGACGATCTCATTGCTATCTGGATTATAGTAGGCATTGACCGTCTGCGGGCTCATATACCACATCCAGTCACGCTTTGATTCATTGAGCTGGGCGCGGCTGTCGGCCCAGCCCCAGGCGCTGATCGCACGGACATTGCCGATCAGATCGTCTGGATCAACCGCAATGGTCGAATAATCGCGCCAGACATCGGGATAGCCGATCTTGGGCAGGAAGCTTTCCAGCTTGTCCTGGGCTTCGGCGCGCGTGGCGTCGTCCATCCATTCGAGCGTGGCGATACGGGCCGCGAAGGCCGCCCGCAAATAGCCGACCAGCTCTTCCATTTGCGCCTTGTACTCAGGCGGGAAATGCCGCTCGACATAGACCTGGCCGATATTCTCGCCAAAGCGTCCATTGACGAACTGGATGGCGCGCAAATCGCGGGCGCGTTGTTCCTCAACGCCGCGCAGCGTGCGCGAATAGAAGTCGAAGCTCGCCTCGTCGAACCGGGCCGGCAGCTGGCCGGTCTGATTGTCGACAAAATGGAAGGCCAGATAGGAGCTCAGCACGTCGACCGGGGTTTCTGCGAAAAGCTGCGCGGTCGCCTGCACGGCGGTGTCCGTATTGACGACCACTTCGGTGATGTCGGCAATGCCGAGCGCGTCAAGGAAGGCGGCCCAATCAAAGCCCGGCGCGTAGGCCTCAAGCTCGGTCAGTGTCATCAGATGGTAGTTCGGCACGGATTCCCGGGCCAGTTCGGCGGGCCACTGGACCTGGGCGAGGGCGGTTTCCAGCGCCATGATATCGTCGGCACGGCCTTCGGGATTGTCGACGCCGGCCATGCTTAGAATATTACTGATATAGGCGATGTAGGCGGCGCGATACGCGACATAGCGTTCGCCCTCATCGAGATAGTAATCCCGGTTCGGCAGACCCAGCCCGCCTTGCGAGACGTGGGTAAGATAACGCTGCGGATTGCCGGAATCCTGGCTGACATAAAGGCCGACCATCGACTGGTGCACCGGCAGTCCGAACCAGCGGGCGATGTCTGCATGTGTCGTCGAGGCGAGCACGGCATCGAGCTCGTCCTGGATCGGGGCCAGGCCGAGCGCTTCGATCCGGTCGGTATCCATATAGCTGCGATACAGGTCGCCAATCTGCTGCTCCGGCGTGCCGGCGGCAGAATCGGTCGCCGCTGCCGCTTCGGCAATGATCGTATTCACGCGCTCTTCGGAGATCAGATAAAGGTCGAGGAAGGCGCCGGCCGAGCTGAAGCCGGTCGGGATTTCGGCTGTATCCAGCCAGCCCTGATTGACGTGGGTGAAAAAGTCATCACCCGCGCTGACCGTGTCGCTGACATATTGCGTCTCGATACCCCAGCTGCCGAGAGCGGCGTTTTGCGTGATGGCAGAGGTTTCGGTTGTGGCGTCGACGGCAGGAGCCTCGGCGGCGGGGCTGCAGGCGGCGAGCATTGCGACGCACACGCCGCTGAGCAGAAGTTTTTTCATACTGAATTTTCCCAAGAGAACTTACGTTAACTTTCGATCATAAAGCCGGGTGACCGGGAAGCAACTGACGGTTTTGTTAGGTTCCCGGCGCGGCAGCCAAAAACAAGGCGGCCCGGATTGCTCCGGACCGCCTGTTGCATTGAGATCATGCTGGCATGGCTACCAGATCGAGACACGCTCTTCCGGTGGCAGGTAAAGCGCGTCGCCCTCCTGGACGTCGAAAGCGGCATACCAGGCATCGAGATTCCGCACGATACCATTGGTGCGGTATTGCGACGGGCTGTGCGGATCGGTCGTCAGGCGCGCAACCAGATTGTCCTCGCGATACAGGCGGCGCCACACCTGGGCCCAGGCGAGGAAGAAGCGCTGGTCGCCGGTAACGCCGTCGATCACGGGCGCTTCGCCGCCGCAGCAGGAATCGAGATATTGGTGATAGGCCGTATAGGCCATCTGCATGCCGCCAAGATCGCCGATGTTTTCACCCATGGTGAAACTGCCGTTCACCGTCATGCCTTCGATCGGGGAATAGGTGTCGTACTGGGCCCCGAGGCGTGCGGCGCGCGTTTCAAATCCGGCATTGGTCTCAGCCGACCACCAGTCACGGATCGAGCCGTCATAATCGAAGCGACGGCCCTGATCGTCGAATCCATGCCCGATTTCATGGCCGATCACCGCACCGATACCGCCATAATTGCTGGCGGCGTCGGCATTGGGGTCGAAGAAGGGGGGCTGCAGAATGCCCGCGGGGAAGGTGATCTGGTTCATCAAGGGATTGTAGGATGCATTGATGGTCTGTGGCGGGTAGGGCCATTGCGACCGGTCGACCGGGCCGGCGAGATCTTCCACTTGCCGATTCCAGTTGAAGGCATTGATGCGCATCATATTGCCGAACAGGTCGTCGGGCTCGATATCGAGATTGGAATAGTCCTGCCACTCATCGGGGTATCCGATGCGCGGTTCGAAGGTCGACAATTTGATCAGGGCGTTGGCGCGGGTCTCGTCGTCCATCCATTCGAGCCGGCTCAGACGGCCCTCGAATGCCGTGACCAGATTGCCCACCAGCTCTTCCATCGCCGCTTTCGATGAGGGCGGGAAGTGCCGGTCGACATAGACCTGGCCGACCGCTTCACCGAGTTGCTCACCCACAATATTGACGCCGCGACGGTCGCGGGGGCGCTGTTCTTCGGTACCGTTGAGGGTGCGGCCGTAGAAGTCGAAATTGGCCTGGTCGAAGGCCGAGGAAAGGTTTCCGGCATTATTCTGCAGGAAATGGAAGGTCAGATAGTCCTGCCACACCGCAACAGGGGTCTCATCGAAGATCCGGCCGGTGCCCTCGATCGCGCTCGGCTGGGCCACGAGATAGGTCACAACGCCGTCGAGACCGAGCTGGCTCATGCCAGTAGCGAAATCGAGTTGCGGTGCGAGCGCCGCCAACTGGTCCAGCGGCATCGGATTGTAGATTTCCGAGATATTGCGCGAGCGCTCCTGGGTCCAGTGGACCTCGGCGAGCCGGGTCTCCAGGGCCATGATGGCGACCGCCTTGCCGGCGCTGCCTTCAATGCCGGCGAGGTCGAGCATGCGAGTAATGAAAGCGACATAGGCTTCGCGGTAGCGGGCGTAATTCTCGTTTTCCAGATCGACATAGTAATCGCGGTCCGGCAAGCCCAGCCCGCCCTGGCCGACATAGACGGTATAGCGCGTCGTATCGGCGGGATCGGGGATGATGCCGATGCCGAGCGGCGCCTGCTGGTCGATGCTGGAGAACAGCGCCCGGATCGCCTCATGACT
>JBNMNI010000008.1:0-14111 GCA_051275375.1 Maricaulis sp.
GGGACGGCCTATCAGACAGATGCCGGCATGTGCGGCGATTACGATTCGATTATCGGCATGGACAAGGAAGAGCCATTGCGCCGCTTCACGACGCGGATGCGCACTGGCCGCTTCGAGCCGGCAACCGGTGAGGCCACCGCGTGTGGCGTCTTTGTCGAGACCGATAATGCCACGGGCCTGGCGGTGCGATGTGAGTCGATCCGGATTGGCGGCCAGCTCAGCGAGCTCATTCCGGAAGTCTGAGCGGCGCAATTGTCAGTTGCATATATGAGCCACAACACATTGTTGTCGTCAGCAACTGATTCTTCCCACTTGAATAATTACGCAGATGTCATGATCCTCATCACGGGAGGTACACTGTCGCCTTCGCCATGATGGACGCATGGGCGACGGAGTGACCGACGGCAGCAAGTCATGGCCATTACGAGCTGGGCACCTGCCGAAGCGCACTAAACGCGGAATCCGTTGGCCTCGCTTGCGCGTGTGTCGCCGGAACATCGTCGGGGCGCGCTCATATGGTTTGGTTCAGCTGTCGGGGGATGGCATGTTTAAGCAGACAATCCGGTTCGAAAAAGCTCAGGATGCTCATGTGTTCGATCAATACCTGGTCGATTTTCTAAGAGCGTGCGAAGAGAGTGATGTCGATAATCAGGCCTGCGTCTTCACCACCAGCCTGCAGGAATCCGAGTCCTATATTCGCGTTGTACAGACGGATAGTGCCAGCATGTTGGGCCAGTTTCTCAATTTCCTGACGATCCGCAATTTTCCGCCCGCGACGCGCATGGCGTCAGAGGGCAAGGCCATCAACGTCTGATCCGCGCCGTCCGCTGCCGCCGTCATCGCGATGGGTTTCCCCCTGCCTGTCGCGCACAATCTGTCCCGCCAGCCTTATCCTGCCATCTGTCCGCTCGGACTCAGGCGGGATTGACCCGGCCCCTGCCAGCCAGACGGCTTCACCTGCGGGCAAGCCTGTGCTTTGAAGGTGTGCAATTGTAGAGTCTCAATGCAGCAAGGGCGGCCTGGACACAGGTGGCAAGATGAGGGCTCGCGGATGGTGGTGCGTATTGTTCCAGTGATCATGTCGGGTGGTTCCGGAACCCGCCTGTGGCCGCTCTCGCGCGCCGCACATCCCAAACAGCTTCACCCGCTCGTGACCGAGCTCAGCATGGTGCAGGAAACCGCTCGCCGGGTGGCGGCGACTTCAAAGGGTTTCGAGTTCGAGGCGCCGATCATTGTCCTCAATGAAAGCCAGTATGTCCGGGCCCGCAAACAGCTCGACGAGCTGGGCTGTGAGCCGGCCTGCTATGTCGTCGAGCCGGTTGGACGCAATACGGCGCCGGTCGCCGCCGTCGCTGCCGAGCTTGTCCGGCGCGAACTGGGCGAGGATGTGCTCATTCTGCTCCTGCCGGCCGATCATCATATTCGCGATATTGACGGCTTCCACCAGGCGATCGCCCATGGCGCCGCGCTGGCGGCGCAGGGAAAACTCGTGACCTTCGGTATCGAGCCGGACGGGCCGGAAACGGGCTATGGCTATATCCGGCGCGGCGAGCCGGTCCTGTCGGGCTTCCATGTCGGTGCCTTCACCGAGAAACCCGACACCGAGACGGCCAAGGCATTCCTGTCTACCGGCGAATACTACTGGAATGCCGGAATCTTTCTGTTCGGGGCCGGTGCGCTCCTGGCCGAGCTGAAGCAGCATTGCAGCGAAGTCGCGCGCTGCAGCCTCGCCGCTGTGGCTGGTGGCGAACTGACCGGGACCCGGTTGGCACTGGAGCCGGCCGCCTTTGAAGCCTGCCCCTCGATCTCCTTTGACTATGCCGTGATGGAACGCACCAGCGAGGCCGTCGTCGTGCCGGCCGATATTGGCTGGTCGGACGTCGGCTCCTGGGATGCATTGTGGTCAATCTCCGACAAGGATGAAAACGGCAATGCCTCGCGTGGCAATGTCAGCATCCACGCCAGCGAAAACTCCTTCGTCATTTCCGATGGCGCCAAGGTGGCGATTCATGGTGTCAAGGATCTGATCATCGTCGCGACCGGAGATGCCGTGCTCGTGGTGCATCGCAATGATGCCCAGAGCGTCAAGAAAATTGTCGATGCGCTGAAGGATGCCGGTCACCACGACCTGCTGTGACGCGCCAGACCTGAATGTGGCGAACCGAGTCGCCTTTCGCGGCCATTCTCGCTAATGAAAACCCCTCGAATCCGCAGGCATAGGGAAGCCAAAAATGGCCGGACATTCCAAATGGGCGAACATCCAGCACCGCAAGGGGCGTCAGGACAAGTTGCGCTCCAAACTGTTTTCCAAGTTGTCCAAGGACATCACCATCGCTGCGAAGCTGGGCGGCGGCGATGCCGATGCCAATCCGCGTCTGCGGCTCGCGGTTTCCATCGCCAAGGGCCAGTCGGTACCCAAGGATAATATCCAGCGCGCCATCGACAAGGCGGTCGGCGGCGATGCCGACACTTATGAAGACATCCGCTATGAGGGCTTCGGCCCCGGCGGTGTCGGCGTAATCGTCGAGGTCTCAACCGATAACCGCAACCGTGCCGCTGCCGATGTGCGCACAGCCTTCGCCAAGAATGGCGGCAATATGGGCGAGACCGGCTCGGTCGCTTTCATGTTCGACAATGTCGGCGAAATCCGTTTCCCGCTCAAGGTGGCCGATGAGGACACGATGATGGAAGCGGCGATCGAGGCCGGAGCCGATGACGTCGCGACCGAGGCCGGAGATGAGGACAATGAAGGCCAGCACGTCGTCTACACGGCGCGCGAGGACATGATGGAAGTGGTCGGGAATCTGTCCGAGAAATTCGGCGACCCGGTTTCAGTCAATTTGATCTGGCGGCCGCAAAACCTGATCCCGGTTCCGGCCGAGAAGGTCCCCGGCCTGATGAAGATGATGGATGCTTTCGACGACAGCGATGATGTGCAGAATGTCTACGCCAATTTCGATATCTCCGACGAGGACATGGCCAATCTTGGCTGATAGCTTGCGGCAGGCCGGCTGATCGGGGGACGGGGTGGACGCAGCGCGCAGATTTGCACAATGGGGATTGCAGACGGCGCTCCCTTTCTGGGCCGCGCACGGCTGGGATGATGTGCATGGCGGATTCCTCGAATCCCTTGCCCTCGACGGCTCGCCGATCAGGGGTGAGGCGCGGCGGGTCCGCGTCCAGGCCCGCCAGATCTATGTCTTCGCACGTGCCGAGCATGAGGGCTGGTTCGCGGGGCTGGACCTCGCCGAGGCGGCTGCGTCCCTGCTGCTGCAGCGCGCATGGCAAGCCGATGGCAAGCCCGGCTGGGCGCATTTGCTGACAGATCAGGGGGCGGTCGCAAACCCGGTTCGCGACCTTTACGATCACGCCTTCATTCTGCTCGCCTTGGCCTGGCTCGGCCGGGCGACCGGCAAGAGCGCCTGGTTCGATCTCGCTGACGAGACCCTGGCCTGGCTCGATGCGGCAATGGCCGATCCGGCCGGCGGCTATCTCGAATCCGATACCGGCCCGCAATGGCCGCGGCGCCAGAACCCTCACATGCATTTGTTCGAAGCCCTGCTGGCACTCTATGAGGCGACAGGACGGGCGGAATATCTGACGCGGGCCGGCGCGATCAAGACCTTGTTTGGCCGGGTCTTCCACGATCCGGCGCCGGCGGTAGTGCGCGAGTTTTTCAATGCGGACTGGGGCCGCGCCAGTGGTGAATTGGGCGCCGTGTTGGAGCCGGGCCATTTGTGCGAATGGGCCTGGTTGCTGCACGAATATCACCGTCTGAGCGGGGATCTGCTCGACCCCGCTGCCAAGGCACTCTTCCAGACGGCGATGCGGATCGGCGTCAATCCGCAGACCGGTCTGCTCTACGCCGCGGTCAATGTTCGCGGCGAGGTGCTCGATGCATCATCACGGACCTGGATGCAGACCGAATGGCTGCGGACAGCGGTATTGATGCAGCGCCTGGACCTGTCCGGCGCTGAGGCACAGGTGCAGCGGTCCGCTTCGGCAGTGCTGGACCATCACCTTGATGGCGTCGTCAAGGGCGGCTGGATCGATCAGTTCGACGCCGGCGGGGCGGCGGTGTCGGACCGCGTTCCGGCCAGCACGCTCTACCATGTTTTCGGCAGCCTCGCCGAATGCGTGCCTGCCCTTTCCGGCGGCGTGCAGCCAATCGGCAGGGAGGTTTGAGTGGCATTGCCCGGGCCTTCCTTGTGTTCCGCCGCGGCGGGTCTTAGGCTTTTTCGTGGGCGTTAGGGATTTGGACAGAACAGTGCTGCCTCAAGGATTGATCGCACATGCGACGCGCCTCGGCGACGTCCATATCAGGGAGCTGATGAGGCTCGACCCGCAGCGCGCCGGCACCCTGCTGATGGCGCATGCCGGCGTGGAGCTGGACTTCTCCAAGCAGCGGCTGGACCTGCCGGCCCTCGCGGCGCTGATCGGCCGCCTCGATCATCTTGGCTTCGACGCCCGGCGTGAGGCCCTGCTGACCGGCGGCATCGTCAATTCGAGCGAAGGTCGCCCGGCACTGCACATGGCCTATCGCCATGGCGCCCGCATCGAAGGCTCTGACGCGGCACGCACCGTCGACCGGACCCAGGCACAGACCCGCGCTTTCGCGATGCAGGTGCGCAGCGGAGAATTCCGGCCAGCCGGCAAGCCTGTGACCCGGGTTGTCAATATCGGCATTGGCGGCTCCGATCTCGGTCCGCGACTGGTGGCTGACGCTCTCTCTGGCTTCGCCGAGGCGGGTCCGGAACTGCGCTTCGCCGCCAGCCTGGATCCGACCGAACTCGATCGAGCGGTCGCCGGCGCTGACCCTGAGGCTCTGCTCTTCATTCTCGCCTCCAAATCCTTCTCGACCCAGGAGACGCTGATGACCGGCCTGGCGGCTCGGGACTGGATGGCAGGACATGTCGGCGATGCACGCGCCGGGCAACATTTCATTGCCGCCTCGGCCGCGCCTGACAAGGCTGTCGCATTTGGCATCGCCCCTGAGCATGTCTTCGATTTCCCGGACTGGGTCGGCGGGCGCTATTCAGTCTGGAGCGCTGTTGGCCTGAGCCTCGAGATCGGGCTCGGCCCGGATGTCTTCGCGGCCTTCCGCGATGGTGGCCGTGCCATGGACGAGCATTTCGCGACCGCGCCGCTGGAGCGAAACTTGCCGGTCATGAAGGCCCTGATCGATTTCTGGAATCGCGGCGTGCTCGGCTATCCAAGCCGCTGTGTCGCCGCCTATTCCGCCCGCCTGGGCCTGCTGCCGGGCTATCTGCAGCAGCTCGAGATGGAATCGCTTGGCAAGACCGTTACGTCCGATGGCCAGCCATCGGCCCTGCCTGGCGGTGCGCTCGTCTGGGGCGGTTGCGGCACGGAAATCCAGCACTCCTTCTTTCAGTGGTTGCATCAGGGCGGCGATGTGACTCCGGTCGATTTCATCGGGATGGCATCGCATTTCTCCAGTGCCGATCGCCGCGAACGCGTGCTCGCCGCCAATATGGCGGCCCAGGGCGCTGCCCTGCTGGACGGTCTCCAGCTTCCGCCCGGATCGGATCCTGCAGGCGCGGCGCAGAAATCCATGCCAGGTGGCCGCGTCTCCTCGACCGTGCTGCTGGATGCGCTGACGCCGGCCACACTTGGCGCCTTGCTGGCTCTGCATGAGCACAAGGTGTTCGTCGAAAGCGTGCTCTACGGCATCAATCCGTTCGACCAATGGGGCGTTGAACTGGGGAAGGTGCTGACGAAGGGTATTCTGGACGGTGAATTAAGCAGGTATGACGCTTCGACCCAGGCAATGCTTGCCAGAACAGGCTTTGTGTCGGATTGACCACCCGGCAGTGGCGGGCGATCCGGCCATGACGATGATGCCAAGAGAGAGACAATCATGAACGCAATTCCCACCACCCGTCTCGCTCAAATGGCCAATGCCATCCGGGCCCTGTCCATGGATGCGGTGCAGGCCGCCAATTCCGGTCACCCGGGCATGCCGATGGGCATGGCGGATGTCGCCACCGTCCTGTGGGCCCGGCATATGAAGTTCGATGCCTCGGCACCGGGCTGGGCTGATCGCGACCGCTTCATTCTCTCGGCCGGACACGGCTCGATGCTGCTCTATTCGCTCTTGCACCTGACCGGCTTCGAAGAGATGACGCTCGACCAGATCAAACAGTTCCGTCAGCTCGATTCCCTCACCCCCGGTCACCCCGAATATGGTCACACGGTCGGCGTCGAGGCGACGACAGGGCCGCTGGGGCAGGGGATTTCAATGTCAGTCGGCTTCGCGCTGGCCGAGCGCATGCTCAATGCCCGTTATGGCGATGCACTCGTCGATCACCGCACCTGGGTGATTGCCTCCGATGGCGATCTGCAGGAGGGCATCAGCCATGAAGCCATCTCGCTCGCCGGGCATTTGAAGCTCAATCGTCTGTGCGTCCTGTGGGATGACAATGAAATCTCGATCGATGGCCCGACGCGGCTGTCGGAATCGACCGATACGCTGAAGCGTTTCGAAGCGGCAGGCTGGGCCACAAGCCGGGTGGATGGTCATGATATCGATGCGGTCGACGCGGCGATTGCCGCAGCGAAATTGAGCGACCGCCCGGTTCTGATCGCCTGCCGCACGACGATTGGTTATGGCGCGCCGACCAAGGCCGGCACCGCTGGCAGCCATGGCGCACCGCTCGGCGCCGAGGAAATCGCCGGCACGCGCAAGGCGCTGGGCTGGTCCCACGGCCCGTTCGAGATTCCCGACGATATCTATGCCGATTGGCATGCCGCGTCCTCGCCGGACGCGCACGCCGCCTGGTGCGACCGGCTTTCGGCCTCTGACCTGGTCAGCGAATTCGTGTCCCAGCTTTCCGGCGATGCCGGGGAAGTCGAGCGCGCCGCGCTGACCGCCTGGCGGCTTCAGGTCGCGGCGGAACGCCCCGATCTGGCGTCGCGCGTGGCGTCGAGCAAGGCCCTGGCCGCGATTATCGGTGACTGGCCCAGCCTTGTGGGCGGGTCGGCCGACCTGACCGGCTCAAATCTGACCAAGACCCCCGGTGTCGGTGTTGTCTCGGCCGGGTCCTATGAGGGCCAATATATCCATTTCGGCATTCGCGAGCACGGCATGGCGGCCTGCGCCAACGGGATTGCGCTGCATGGTGGCTTCCGGGCCCATGTCGCGACATTCCTTGTCTTCGCCGATTATTGCCGACCGGCCATGCGGCTGTCCTCGCTGATGCAGCAGCCTGTCATCTACGTCCTCACCCATGATTCAATCGGTCTGGGCGAAGACGGGCCGACTCACCAGCCAGTCGAGACTCTCGCCTCGCTGCGCGCGATCCCAAACATGCATGTCTACCGGCCCGCCGATGCGCTGGAGACGGCCGAGGCCTGGGAATTGGCGCTATTGCGCCTGGAGGGGCCGACCGTTCTGGCCCTCTCGCGCCAGACCCTGCCATTCCTGCGTGATGATGATGGTGATGAGAACCGCTCGGTGCGCGGCGCCTATGTGATGCGCGATACCGAGGGCAAGCCGGATATCAACCTGGTCGCGACCGGCTCGGAAGTCGGCCTTGCCGTCACGGCGGCCGAACAGCTTGCGGCCGTCGGCATTGCGGCACGGGTTGTTTCTGCCCCCTGTATCGACGTGTTTCTCGAGCAGGGCCGGCGTTATCGCGACGAAATCCTGCCGCCGGGTGTGCCCTGCATCGGTGTCGAGGCGGCCCTGCGTTATGGCTGGGATTCGCTGATCGGGGCCGATGGCGATTTTGTCGGCATGACCGGGTTTGGTGCCAGCGCGCCGGCCGAGCAACTCTATGAATTGTTCGGCATTACCGTCGATGCCATCGTCAAGAAGGCCCGCGAGCGCCTGGCCCGGTAACGCCACCTTACGCAGAGCAGCGCCAGATCGCCCCGCCCGGGCTGATCGTCAAGGTCGGGACATGACTGGGCGCAGTGTCTGGAGTTTTCCCGGACGCGGTGTGGATTTGGCGGGAGGTACTGCACGCGGCACTGGCCCCCCGATTGGGGAGGCCAATGTCACATCGCACGGGATGGCAGTGAAGCGCCGGCGGGAGTTTTACCCCACCGGTGCGGCGATTCCGAAGGCGAACAGCTTTTGCAGGGTTTCCAGCACCAGGTCTTCGGAGAGGTCCGGGAAGCTCTCGCTGGAGATCTCGCCGCCATCGAGCAGGATATGCAGCCCCGGCTCGGCGGCAGCGGGGAAACGGACTTCGCCGCCCGCCGTGATGATCACGACCTCTTCGCCATCCTCTGCCAGACGCCACGGCACCAGATTGCGCAGGCTATAGCGCTGGCCTGCCTTGTGTGGCGTCGCGTAATTCACAATCGTGCCGCGGGTATTGGGTGTCCGCGACCGGATGAAATTGTCGACAAAGATGTCGAAGGAGGAATCCAGATCGGCTTCGCTGGCGAAGGCCTCCATCAAACCCTTGAACTGGACAGCGCTGTTGGAGCGATCGAAGTCGGGCCGGGCAAAGCCGACAGGCAGGGCCAGTCGGAATTCGGGCCGCCGCAGGGCGACATCGGAAACGACTTCGAGCATCAGGTCAGCCCAGGTCTTGACGATGAGACCGACCGTGATGTGCAAGGACATGTCGTGCCCGTGGGTCGAGGCATCATGCATCAGGCCGCGCGGCACATAGGCGCACTCGCCGGCACGCAGCACGAACTCTTGTACCGGTTCTCCGACCTCGTGGGCACCGGGCTGGAAGCCCTCGCCGCGATAAGGGTTCTCGACCGCCTTGTCGTAGAGACGCCAGGATTTGGATCCCTCCACCTGCAGCACCAGTACATCATGATCGTCATAATGCGTCTTGAAGCCCTGGGCATCGGGGGGGGTGAGATAGATATTGGTCTGGACGTGACAGGAGAGCAGGGACTCGATCGAACGGGTAAAGCCGCCGAGTATCGGGTCGACCTGGTGCAGTTGCGGCAGGACGATGGTCGCGCCCTTCTGGAAGTGCCGCGCCACGGCACCGCGATCGATCATGCCGCTGTCAAAGCTGTAGTCGGAGCGCGAGATGGGCGGGTCCGAGCGCGCCATATCGAGCGAGCCTGCGTGAAAGTCCATGCCGGAGATCAGATCGTCAATGCGCTGGATTGACAGCAGCGGCCGGTAGCGTTCCGGATCGTCGCGGTGGGCGACGAAGGCCTTCTTCTCGTGATAATCCCTGAAAAATTCTTCCGGGCTCATCGGATCAAGCAAGTATCCGATTACGTCATGCATCCACTGTTGGTCGCTCATGGGGCCCCGCTTGTACCCGCTATGCACGCGGCAGCGGGATTTTAGATGGATTTCTCTGCCCTGCGCCGGCTTGTTCCGGTCATGCAGGTCGATGCAAAGCAAACGCGGCGAGCCAGGCCTTCAAGCCTGACCCGCCGGTTGTGCTGTAGGGTGTCAGCTACCCCGACCGCGTCCGACCGGATCAGCATAGCTGCCCGTATCGCTGTCAGTGATGCCCGAATTGCCGCCACCGCGTCCGCCGCGTCCTTGTCCGGACGGGTCGGCATAGGCTCCGGAATCGCTGTCGGTGGTGCCAGAGCCGCCACGACCGCCACGACCACGGCCTTGCCCGGCCGGATCGGCATAGCTGCCACTGTCATTATCGGTTACGCCGCCGCCGCGCCCGCGTCCGCTGGGATCGGCATAGGCACCGGTATCACTGTCGGTTACGCCGCCATTGCTGCCCCGGCCACGACCTGGCGGGTCAGCATAGCGACCGGAATCGCTGTCGGTGATGCGATTGCCGCTATTCCCGCGGCCACGACCGGCAGGATCGGCATAGCTGCCTGTGTCATTGTCGGTATAGCCGGTGGTGCCGCGTCCGCGTCCGGCCGGATCGGCATAGGCACCGGTATCGCTGTCGGTAACGCCGCCGCCGCGTCCGCGGCCAACGGGGTCGGCATAACTGCCGGTATCGGCATCGGTTATGCCGCCGCCGCCGCCCTGTCCGGGCGGGTCAGCATAGCGACCGGAATCGCTGTCGCTAATGCCATTCCCGTAACCGCCGCCGCCGGCTGGGTCGTAAGGGTCGGCGTCGGTATAGCCTGTGGTCGCGCAGCCCGAGACAATCCCGGTCGCGCCGACCGCGAGTGAGGCACCGGCGACGCGGGTCAGAAATGATCGCCGGCTCAGTTTGCCACGTTTGGCCATTGCAAATTCTCCCTCTTCAGAAGGTTGGCGTCAGGAAATTCGGGCGAGCCGCATGGTGCGGCTCGCCCGCAAATTCAGTCGCGAGCAATGGCGTTAGTAGCCGGGACGACCGCGGCCGCCCGGATCCGAGCATCCGCCCGAATCGCTATCGGAAGTGCCCTGGCGAACTGGGCCACGGCCCCGTGCGCTTGGATCGGAACAACCGCCGGAATCGCTATCTGTAAAGTTCTGCGAGCCACGGCCATTGCCGACCGAGTCATTCGGGTCTGAATCGGTCAGGCCCGTTGTGCCGCCCCGTGAGCCACGGCCATTTCCGACCGAGTCATTCGGGTCTGAATCGGTCACGCCGCTCGTGCCGCGCGGTGTGCCGCGGCCCCGGCCGACGGGATCGGAATAATTGCCGCTATCGCCATCGGTCACGCCGGTCCGACCGCCACGACCGCGATTGGCCGGGTCGGCATAGCTGCCCGTATCGCTGTCGGTGACGCCGGAATTGCCGCGACCGCGCCCTGCAGGATCGGCCCAATTGCCGGTGTCGCTGTCGGTATAGCCCGTGCTGCCGCGTCCATGTCCGACGCCATCAGCATTCGATCCGCTATCGCTGTCGGTCAGACCGGTGCCGCCATAGCCGGAGCGGTCAGCATAACTGCCCGTATCGCTGTCAGTGCGGCCGGTATAGCGCTGGGCTTCCGAACCGCCGGTGATGACGGCGGCCGCCCCTGTTGCCACTGCTGCTCCCGCAACGCTCGTCAGAAACGAGCGGCGGCTCAGCTTTCCCTTTTTTGCCATGCCATATTCCTTTGAGATCAAATCCGGCACCTCCCCAGGGGCCGGCATGCCATCCCTCGCATTGTGATCAGTCCCGGGTGCGATAACGCACCCGGGACCTGAATGCGTACTGTCTAGCGGCTTGGACCGCGACCGCGGCTGGCCGGATCGGCACAGTTTCCGTCGTCACTGTCTGTATAGCCGGAATTGCCGCGGCCATAGCCGCCGGTGTCGGCGCAGGAACCGGTATCATTATCGGTCAGGCCGGTTGAGCCCGAGCCGTGGCCGCCCTGATCGTTTGGATCGGAATCGGTGATGCCCGTGCGTGCATTGCCGGCATTGTCGGAAGGATCCGCATCGCTGGAGCGCTGCAGCATGGTCGCGCCTGCGACCGTCGCAACGGCGCCAACGGCGATCGTTCCGCCGGCAACCCGTGTCAGAAACGAGCGACGGCTCAACTTGCCTTTGATAGCCATGAAAATATTCCCCTTGGAAGTCCATTAATCGAGTGCCCGCAAGTGCGCGCGTTCGTCGTTAGTCTACCTGTCTCAGCGGAATGTGGTCAAACGATACTGAGAATAAAAAAACAAATACATATCATATAGATAGCGCAATTATTTGAGACCGATTCGCAGCCAGTTTGCGGTTGCGATGCGCTCGCAATGCGGCGACTGCAGAAACTGCAGGGTAGGCGTGCATTGCGGGATGGTTATATTTCGTTCACCCCTTGTTCTTATCTCTGGATAAATGCTAAGCCGTTGATCAAAGGCGGGTGGTATGGCGACATCGATTCGAATACTGGGCATTGATCCCGGCCTCAGGCGCATGGGCTGGGGCGTGATTACGGTCGAAGGCAGCCGGCTGAGCGCAATCGCGCACGGTGTGGTGACGCCGCCAACCGATGGTGCGCTCGCAATGCGTCTCAATCACATCTTCGACGCCGTCAGCGAACTGGTTCGCATTCACCAACCGGACGAAGCAGCCATCGAGGAGGCATTCATGGCCAAGAATGCATCCTCGGCGCTCAAGCTGGGACATGCTCGGGCTGCGGCCCTGCTGGCACCGGCCCAGGCCGGCCTGCCGGTCGCCGAATATGCAGCCCGCCTCGTCAAAAAATCCGTGGTCGGAACTGGTGCGGCCGACAAGGCCCAGATCGCGGCCATGGTCGCCATACTGTTGCCGGGCACACGGGCCACCGCCGATGCAGCCGACGCGCTGGCCATCGCCATCTGCCACGCTCATCATCGCCGGGCGCGGGCCATCGGGAGTATCGCATGATCGGCATGTTGAAGGGGATCGTCGAGGCGATCGGCGCCGAGGAGGCCGTAATCGACGTCCATGGTGTCGGCTATCTGGTCGGTTCCGGCACACGGACCCTGTCGCGGCTGGAGCCTGGCCAGGCGGTGGTGCTGCATATCGAAACCCATGTCCGCGAGGACGCCTTCAAGCTCTATGGCTTCATCGATGATCTCGATCGGGCCTGGTTCGTCCGGCTGCAGGAAATCCAGGGCGTCGGCGCCAAGGCTGCGCTGTCCATTCTCGACGTGCTGCCGCCGCATGAGCTCGCCAACGCAACGGCGCTCGGCGACAAGGCAGCCTTCAGCCGCGCCAAGGGTGTCGGCCCGAAGCTGGCGACCCGGATCGCGACCGAGCTCAAGGACAAGGCGCCCCCGCTCGGTCGCAGTTTCTCGATTGGTTTGCCCGTCCATGGCGGCGCAAGCCCCGCCGCAGACGCTGCCCCTTTGCCGACATTGCCGCCCTCCGCCAGTGCCACGCGCGATGATGCGGTCTCGGCCCTGATCAATCTGGGCTATCCGGAAAGCATTGCCCGCCAGGCCGTCGCCACCGTAATGCGCGATGCGAGCGGTGACGCACCGCTTTCAGATTTGATCAGGCTCTCCCTGCGTGTGCTGGCGCCATGAGTGCGGTCCAGCCGGTCATTGCCGGATTCGGTCGGATCAGGCTAAACCCGGACCATCATGACTGACGCTTTTGCCCAGCCCTCCGCCGACCGTCTCGTCGACCATGCCCCGCAGCCGGGCGATAGTCGCGACAAGGCCCTGCGTCCGCTCTCCTTCGACGATTTCGTTGGACAAAAGGCCTCGATCGCCAATCTCAAGGTTTTCGTCGATGCCGCCCGCCGCCGTGAGGAAGCGCTCGATCACGTCCTTCTCTCCGGCCCGCCCGGCCTCGGCAAGACGACGCTGGCACAGATCGTCGCGCGTGAAATGGGTGTCGGTTTCCGCGCCACATCGGGGCCGGTGATCGCCAAGGCTGGCGATCTTGCCGCCATCCTGACCAATCTCGAACCGCGCGATGTGCTCTTCATCGACGAGATCCACCGCTTGCCGCCGATCGTTGAGGAAATCCTCTACCCGGCGATGGAGGATTATTGCCTCGATCTGGTGATCGGGGAGGGGCCTTCGGCGCGCACAGTGCGGATTGAATTGCCGCCCTTCACGCTTGTTGGCGCCACCACAAGGGCCGGCCTGCTCGCCAACCCGCTGCGTGATCGTTTCGGCGTCCCGGTGCGGCTGGAATTCTATGATGAGGCCGAGCTCGGCCTGATCGTCAGCCGCGCCGCCAACAAGCTTGGCATCAATGCCAGCCCCGACGGTGCCCGCGAAATTGCCCGCCGCGCCCGCGGTACGCCGCGCGTCGCCGGACGACTGCTCCGCCGGGTGCGCGATTTCGTCGAGGCCGACGGCACCAATGAAATTACCGCCGAAACCGCCGACAGTGCGCTGCGACGGCTGGAAGTCGATGTCCTCGGGCTCGACAGTCTCGACCGGCGCTATCTCAAGGCCCTGATGGAGAGCTTTGCCGGCGGCCCGGTCGGGGTCGAAACCCTCGCTGCTGCCCTGGCCGAGGCGCGCGACGCTCTGGAAGATGTCGTCGAGCCCTTCCTGATCCAGCAGGGCTTTCTGCAACGCACACCGCGCGGCCGCGTCGCCACCGCGCGCGCCTGGGAGCATCTCGGCCTGACGCCGCCGGTCGGGCCGGCTGCCGGGGCGCCGGGCCTGTTCGGGAAGTGAAGCCATGACAGACCCACTCCTCCCCACATCCGGCGCCTTCGGCACGGACCGCATCCACCGCCTGCCCGTGCGCGTTTATTACGAGGACACTGATTTTTCCGGCGTCGTCTATCATGCGCGCTATCTGCATTTCTTCGAACGTGGCCGCACCG